>NZ_NKHR01000060.1:0-4275 GCF_014467285.1 Xenorhabdus sp. PB62.4
AAATAATCCATCAGGCCGTGACGGGTCAGTAACTGCGGGATCACCAACCGTTTTTCGTTGCTGGCAATAAACACGTCATCAAAGCTCGGGCCAATCTGGTCACGCAGGTTGATCGGCGCGGACAGGACATCCTGTGCCCTGATACGCAGGTTCTGGTAAACCCGTTGTTTGACGGAGAGGGCTTTCAGCTCCTGCTGGGCCTGCCGCATCGGCTTAACAAACGGGGCGAAGCGATCGATGGCACCCTGATCGCCTTTATCCTGTCAATTTGAAGAGAATAGCGGGTATTTTCGGTAAAAAAGAGAAATTATGGCGTGATTTAACAATCCCTTATGTAATGGATGTATATCCAGTATTTATTTTACGAACGGCTTCGCAAAGGCCGTTATTGGTGATGGAAAGTTGTTCAAGTAGACGATAAGGTAAGCAATGAAATTTGAACGCGGCTTTACCGTGTTACCAGCACGATAAAACCGCTAACCACAACAACTACTTCGGACTAGTTATCATGGCTAACTTTCTCAGCCGGAACGGTATCAAAAAGTCGTTTACCGCCCCAAAGGACTCAATCGCGCCACACCTACTATTAATTTAAGTGGAAAATGGCTGCTTGAGGCCGGATTTTCCATCAATTATCCGTTAAAAATCAGGGCGATGTCCAGTTGTCTTATCATTACCGCCCAAAACTTTCATGAACTCTGGCACTGCCTGAAAAGCCTGAATGAAGGTGAATGGGATGATATCACTGTCGCCCATTGGCTGCGACAATTTCCCGGCAAACTCAATAAAACAAGGTTAGGAAGAAATCTTTAATTGTCTGTTTTATCAGAAAAAAGACAAAACCTGAACACAGCCAGCGAACAACCTTCCGGCAACTGACAGCAATATTTCCATTTTGGGAAGCGGTTCGCATTTATGTCATGCTAAATAGCACAAGGAATGTATTCAAAGTCTTCACCTTTCATCTCACCGTGAAGACAGGTAATTACTGCGGCAGTTTCAGGCCGTGGAGTAGTTACCGGAGGAAGACAAGGACGTGATTAAAAAGTTGCTGGATGTCTTTTTAACCAAGAAGCAGTTACAGGCACTGGTAAGGTAACAAAACAGATAAAATGAACCCTTTGATTTAACGCGGGGAAAACGTGCGACCAACACCTTAACCCCGCTGACCATAACCAACTATTAGGCGTAGTGACTATGGCTAAGGCACATTCTAAGCAAAACCGGGCGGTAAATAAAGCCGCCAAAACAGAACGTTATTACACCGTGGGATACGTGCCGCAAAATGACAAGGCCAACGCCCCGCCTGCGATCCACCTGAAAGGGCAGTGGCTTAAGCAGGCCGGGTTTGATGTTGGTGGCACACTCACCGTTAAAATACTGGACGGCTGTCTGGTGCTCATCCCTGACAGCGACGACACTCGCAACATCAGACAACAGTACCAACGCCAGCAAGACCAGCTCAATGAGATTAAGCTGCGGATGCGGGAACTGATTGGGGATTATCAGGCCGGATAATGATAAAAAGCCGGAAGATGAAGTGACCCCCAATAGTTGGACAACCAATGACTGGGGGTTTTTTTATGTCTAAATATAGTCGTGAACTAAAAATCATTATTGCTAAACGATGTCTGGCAGGTAACGCATCGGATAAGCTATCAGCGGAATATTCAATCTCTTCTCGACAAATTCGATACTGGGCTCAAGTGGTTGCCATTCATGGTGATAACGCCTTTTTGCCAACGTCTCACTCTCTTTGTGCTGCAACAAAACTCCAGGCTTTAAAATTAATGTGGACAAATGATTGGTCTCTCACTCACACTAGCGCAGTTCTCAATTTAACGACCCCGGGTACCTTATCAGTCTGGCTTGATAAGTATAATGAAACCGGTATCAAAGGGCTTGAAAGTCCTCAGCGAGGAAGCCCCCCAATGAAATCACGACCTAAAATCCCGCCGAAGTCTGATGACGAAATGACAGTTGAGGAACTTAAAGAAGAATTAGCTTATTTACGTGCAGAAAATGCTGTCCTAAAAAAGTTAGAAGAGCTGGAACAGAAGAAACGCTAACTCGCAAAGAAAAAGCGTTAATTGTTTTCGCTCTTAAAAAGAAATATCCATTAAAGCACTTACTTTGTGCCATTAATCTTGCAAGAAGCGTGTTTTACTATCAGTGTCAAGCGCTTAAAAAAACGCGTGCTTATGAACAAGAAATAGAGATGATTAAGACTCTTTATCATGAGCATAAAGGTCGTTATGGCTATCGTCGCATTCATTTAGCATTGATAAAAAATGGCTTTAAAATCAATCACAAGACAGTACAACGATTAATGGGACAATTAAACCTAAAATCCACGGTAAGGCCGAAGAAATATCGTTCTTATCGTGGAGAAGTGGGTAAAACAGCACCGAATTGGTTAGCAAGAGATTTTCACGCGACAAAACCGAATGAGAAATGGGTAACGGATGTGACGGCGTTTAAAGTGAATGAACAAAAAGTCTATCTGTCACCTATTATTGACTTATTTAATCAAGAGGTTATTGCTTACAACGTGGCGAAAAAGGCGAGTCTGCCTTTAGTGACTGAAATGCTAAAAGAGGCATTAGATAAGCTAGAGGCTCACGCTAAGCCACTCATTCACAGTGATCAAGGTTGGCCATATCGACATAGGGCTTATCAAAAGCAACTTGCTGATAAAGATATTAAGCAAAGTATGTCGAGGAAAGGGAACTGTTTGGATAATGCGATGGCCGAAAACTTTTTTGCCTTACTCAAAACAGAAATGTATCACCGACAGCACTTTAAAGATGCTGATGAACTGATTGAAAAGATAGAAGAATACATCGAATATTACAATACAAAACGGATTAAGGTGAAATTAAAAGGCCTAACTCCGATAGAATATCGAAATCAGGCCTTACACGCCGCTTAACTAAAATGTCCAACTTTTTGGGGTCAGTTCATCTTTTCGGCTTTTTAATTCTAGCTGATTAGCCTTTTAAACCATTTCATAATATAGCTGGTATATATACAGTTCCATTAGGTACTGAAATTTCAATAAAAACCATATTAGGTTCAAAGGACTCAGGTACATTTAACTTAGCTGATATCAACCAACCTTCCTTATTACCATCAGAGAATCTATATTTTTCCATATAGACAGCATCTAACGTATCAGGAATATATTTAATTCCGTTACTGTTTAATGCGTTGATAGCAAGTTCAATGGCCATTTTACAATCTACTTTTTCATGCTCCATTAATTAATAATTCCTCGTAGATATCTGTCTTTTAATGATCTCATATACCCAATGGCATGTTTCACTTCCGCAGAAGAGAACATACTTCTATTCTTAAATATTTGATTAAATACATGTGCTTCTCTTGCATAAGTACCTAAGGCTTTATAGGCTTGTTGACCTATCGCTGCAAACTGCCTTGCATGAGCCATTTCATGGAATGCTTCATACAATGTTGCACCTTTTCTTAAATATAGCGTACCAGAACCATAATCAAACCCACCTCTGACTCCTTTAGGAAGGTGTTTATCCGCATTTTTTACAAATTTAATGCCTAATTTCGCCATTTCATCACGCATTTGAGTTAACTGGCTACGAGAAAGGCGAGGGCTATTTAAAAATCCAGTATGACCACTGACTGGCCTACCATCACCAAGATGATCCAATTTACCTTTACTGGAAACATTTGGACATCCAGTCAAACCATAGGGATCGACCCAATTCGATGGATTATGCACATATCCGTATGGATTCAAGCCCCCCATCAACCCGATAGGATCAGGACTGAGATATTGCCCCGTTTCCGGCGAGTAATAGCGGAACCGATTGTAGTATAACCCACTTTCTTCATCCTCATACTGCCCCAGAAAACGCAGATTGCAGTTGACGTGATAATCCGCATCATTGGAAGCAATGACTTGCGAGCGCTCGGCTTTGCCCCACGTGGTCAGCCGTTGCGCCCACACCAGTCCGCCCTCCTCGTCCAACATCTCGCGCGGTGTGCCCTGATGGTCACTGACCATATAGTGTAGCTTGCCGTATTCAAAACGTGCTGACGGTGTCAGTGCGCCCGGTTCATAGAGCCAGCGGATGCGCTGTTCGTCTGCTGGCGTACCATCTGCATAAATCGGCGTTTCTTCGATAAGCTGGTCACCGCTCCACAAATAATTATGGCCTATAATAGCACTGGGCTTAACACTGAGATCCGGTTTGCCATCCAGCCAGCGCTGTAAATTGGCTGCGGCCAGTTTTCCAT
>NZ_NKHR01000061.1:0-4156 GCF_014467285.1 Xenorhabdus sp. PB62.4
GCATTGAAGATAACTTTTTCCGCATTGGTGGTGATTCGATTGTCAGTATCCAGCTAGTTTCCAAACTGCGTCAGGCTGGCTTTTCCCTTCAGGTTAAATCGATTTTTGAGGCACCAACGGTGGCCCGGTTAGCCCAACTGCTGACATTGTCATCATCGACACCAAAAGTCATTGCAGAGCAGGGATTATTAAGCGGAGAATTTGACTTATTGCCTATCCAGCAGACTTTCTTCGGCTGGTGCTTATCGAATCCGCACCATTGGAATCAGGCACTTATGCTCCAGCTTCCCGGATACATCAGATATGCGAATATTGAGCAAGCTTTAATAAGCCTGACTGAGCGGCATGATATGTTACGTACCCATTTTGCCCATACTGAAAATGGCTACCGCCAGTGTTACTCTGCGGAAACTGCTCTCTGTCTGCCGACATTACTGCACTGTGATGTCAGTAAGTTCTCAGATGCTGAATTACATCAACAATTGACCCAATGGCAAAACGGGTTTGATTACCATAACGGGCCATTATGGCAGGCTGGTCACCTGACCGGATACGCTGATGGCAGTGCCCGGTTATTCTTCGCATTCCACCACCTGATTATTGACGCAGTGTCGTGGCGCATCATTGCTGAAGATATGCGCCTGTTATTGCAGGGTATGGCTTTGCCAGCGAAGACCAGCAGTTACCGGCAATGGGTGACCGCTGTCCATCATTATGCAGAGCAACATCAAGATGAAGTGCCCTACTGGCAACGGATGATGGCACAACAAACGGCAACAGGAAACAACATCAAACCAGCGCTGGACAGCATCACCCAACACAGGTTAAGCATTTCTGCTGAGATGACGAACATCCTGCTACACGAAGCCAACACCGGTTACCACACTGAAATTAACGACTTACTGCTGAGCGCACTGACACTGGCCTTGCAGGAAACTTTCTCACAAGACGTAAACTACCTCCTTCTGGAAGGACATGGGCGGGAATCCATTGATAACTCATTAGATCTTTCCGAAACCGTCGGTTGGTTTACAACCATGTACCCCGTTCGTCTGGAAATGCAGGCTGATATTGCAGAAACCATTATTCACACCAAAGAAATGCTTCGAGGCATACCAAACAAAGGTATTGGCTACGGCGCATTACATCAGGCGGGATATCTGACAGGTGATTTGCCGGCCATCAGTTTCAACTACCTCGGACAATTAGGAGGAGCCAGCCATCAAGACTGGTTCATAACCAGCGATGGTTGTGGGGATATGATCGCCAGCGAAAACGGCAGCCATTTACTGTTGGGCATCAACGGCGCAGTTCAGACAGGAAAACTGCAATTTAGTGTGGATTCCCGTCTGCCACAATCCCAGACCGCGGCGTTTATCAAAGCATTTGAACAAGCGCTCAATAACGTCACCGCGACGGGCCAGAAGCAGGCTCAGGCAGGAGGAATCAAAACCTCCAGTGATTACGGAATCAAGGGCGTTTCGATGGAGCAGCTAAACCAGCTCACGCATCGTTTTGGTCAAGTGAATAATGAAAATCCGCACCTCCAACCACAAAAGAAAACAATTTTGGAGTTGTAAAAAATGTTGATGCTATTTAAAGAACTTAACAAAAATCATGTATCAGTATGGGTTTGTGAGAATAAGTTGAATCTGGCATTTATAGGGGATAAACCCCCTGCTCAACTTATTGATAAGATTAAGCAGAGAAGAGAGAACGTATTAGATTTTTTAAACGAAAAAAATATCTTCTCTGAAGAAGATTTTAAACATTTTACCGTTAGTGAAAATCATGCTGGTTGTGATGAGCCCATCACATCCTCCGGGAATAACATTGAAATGATATTCCCCGCCACCAGTCTGCAACAGGGGTTTATTTATCATTATTTGGCCCAACCACAGGATGATGCCTACCGTGTACAACTCTTGTTGGATTACCACACCCAACTGGATCTTGCTGTCTACCAGCAAGCCTGGTCACTGGCTTCACTGCGTTTTCCTATCCTCAGAACCGCATTTGATTGGGAAGGAGAGATATTACAGATAATCACAGCGGGTTCCAGTATTGGCCCAACGAATTTTACTACCCTGGATGTCACTCAATTACCAGAAGAAGATCGCAATAAAGCAATTGAAGCGATCCAACAAAATGACCGCAATCTGTCTTTTGATTTAAATCAGCCCGGATTAATCCGTTTCACTTTCATCAAACAGGGTGAACAGCTAACAACAGTATTAATCACTCTGCATCACTGCATTGTGGATGGCTGGAGTTACCCGATTTTATTACAGGCTGTACATGAATATTACAACCAACTGATAAAGGGACAAATACCACAAGTTGTAGTGGAGCAGGCTTATCTGGCAACCCAACAATACCATCTTGATCATAAAGCCGAATCAGAAGCCTATTGGACTGAATGTAAAGCACAATTTCAGGGAGCTAATGATCTTTCAGCTCTGTTAAGTCATCACACTGACTTAACGCAGATAAAAGCCGTTGAAAAGCCTGCTGAACAGATACTCACTATACAGGGAAGCACTTATGAACAGCTAAAAGACACATGCCGGACACAAGGCGTTACACTCAATGCGGCCCTGCAATTTGCCTGGCATAAATTATTGCACAGTTATACTGGCGATGAGCAAACCATTGTCGGTACGACTGTCTCCGGACGTGATATGCCGGTAGAAGGCATTGAGTCCAGTGTCGGTCTGTATATCAATACATTGCCGTTGATGGTTCGGTGGAACAAAACGAACAGTATTATCAGCGTGTTAGAAGACATACAGAAGGACATCGCTGCACTCAACAGCCACAGTGCTGTATCACTGGTCAGCCTGCAACCCAACGGAAAAAGTTTATTCCATAGCTTGCTGGTCTTTGAGAATTATCCTTCTCCCTCAACACATGAGAATCAAGAAGGTATCGAAAATACACTTACATTCCGCCAAGGCATCGAAAAAACAGATTACCCGTTGTCATTAATAGGTTATGAGCAAAATGACAGTTTAGTCATAAAATTGGGTTATAGTGAAGACTGGCTGGCAGATAAACAAGCGCTGCGTTTGCTTCGTCAGCTTGAGCGTATTCTTTATGCCGTAGCCTGTGACCCACACCAGCCACACACCTCCATAATGTTTCTCAGTCAGGAGGAACGCCATACCTTGCTGCACACCTGGAACCAGACCGATGTTCCCTACCCGCAGGACAAAACCCTGCAACAATTGTTTGAAGCACAAGTGGAAATAACACCAAACGATGTGGCGCTGGTGTTTGAGGGCGAAACGCTGACCTACCGCCAGCTCAACGAACGGGCAAATCAGTTGGCACACGCTATCCGCGGGCATTATCAGCAACAATGCGATCAACAACAATGCGATCAACAACAACGTAATGCACCGCTGCAAGCCGACACGCCAATCGCCCTTTATCTTGACCGCTGTCCGGAAATGGTGGTTAGTATGTTGGCCGTGCTGAAAGCCGGCGCCGCTTATGTACCCATTGCACCGGCATATCCCGCGGAACGCGTTAATTTTATTCTGCAAGATATCCAGACCCCGTGTGTGTTGACCCAACAACATCATTTGGCGGCACTGGCGGCATATACCCAACCATTCGCTGAACCGCCGGCACTGATAGCCACAGATAACCAGACAGTCACCGCAGGCCAGCCTGTGGAAAATCCGGCTCCGGTCAACAAATCCACCGATTTGGCCTATATCATCTACACCTCCGGCACCACCGGCCAGCCAAAAGGGGTGATGATTGAGCATACCAGCGTCAGTAACTTAGCCCGGTTTATTGCCAGAACACATTTACTCTGCCCGCAAACCAAGGCACTGTTTTTCTCCAATTACGTCTTTGATGCCGCTGTCTTTGAGATTTTCCCTGCCCTGATAACGGGAGCCGCCCTGTTTATTGCCCCTGCTCCGGTGACCAAAGACAGTGAACAACTGTTGGCATTCATCAATGCCCATGACATTACCAAGGCGTTTATTCCAACGGCCCTGATGAACCATTTCTCCACTGAATTATTCCAGTCCACCTTACAGGTTATCCATACGGGCGGGGAGGCCCTGAATGCCCTGAATTTACGTTCAGGGATTACCCTGTTTAATCAGTACGGTCCCACTGAAATCACCGTCTGTGCGAC
>NZ_NKHR01000062.1:0-3913 GCF_014467285.1 Xenorhabdus sp. PB62.4
CACAAACAAGGCACAACCGTAGCCGCCCTGTCCCGCGAATCCGGTTTAAGTTCTTCCACACTGGCAAATGTTCTGAAACGCGCATGGCCTAAAGGCGAATGGATCATTGCCCGCCGTCTGAATATGCACCCTGCTCAAATCTGGCCAAGCCGATATTTCGATATGAAGGGACGCATAACAAAACGAAAACCCAGAAATACCCCAGACTGGGATACGCTGGTCAGTCAGGACGACCGCGAAGTTGGGAATAAATTTCAAAAATCTTAAGGTCAAAGACGGGACCAGATGTGATTTGTAGCACCGCCTGCACGCCGTCGTTGTTACAAATCGTCTTGGTCAGGGCAACGCCCCGACACCCCGCGAGACTATTTTTCTGACGAAATTGAAAGGGAAAGACACCGGAAGGAATACGTTTTAGATGTCCGTTAGGACATGGGAGGCGGCTCATATGATGTTACTGGGATAACCTTCTGCCTACCCGCCGATACAAAAGGGGGGATTCAATCAGGGAACGCGATCCCCCTCATCCCTGCTAAGCCGTCTTTTAGCGATCTATCCGTGACGCGAAAGTCAGATGGTCGAAGACAAAAGAACCCTTCAACGGGCACGATAAATTGCCCTCTCGGTATAGATGCGAAGTTACGAATCCCCCCCCTGAAAAACTTACGAGCTGTCTAGTGACCTTGTTATTTTTTACGATGGGAAAGAGCCGGAAGCGGGGTTGTGAGGTATGGATGCAATCCGTGCCACAGAACCCCGCTTTTGGCGATGAGCTTACGTCAAAATTTTCACGTAAACGGGTATCTCGTTTTGTTTGGTTTTTGGGTGGCTTTTTTGGGGTGAAAATAGGGTGGTTTTGGGGGTGATTTCCTTGTATTTATACTTAAGGGATAACTCTAGGATTGAAATTTGCCTCCAACCATTGATACTCAAGGCTTTAGAGTGAATTTGCTTGGAAATGGTATCGGCTGTATTATTTTATCTGGTGATCGTGTGTTGGAACTAAAAATTTACCCCTGCAATTGCGTCAACAATTCAGGGGTGTGATCACCTAGCAAATTCTGTGTAATGTGGCACAACCTATAGGTGATAAGAGGATGATAACATATCTTTTCTGCGCCTGCCCAGACTGGAGCAGGTATCATGCAAGACGCTAACCGCCCTTTTTTGACAGATTATAATCCTAATGATAAGCCCTGGGACACTCACAAAGGCCAGTCTGATGATGTCGGTGGGATCTACCTGCAAGCAGCCGAATTTGAGGCTTATGCGGCGCGTATGCGCGATTGTGGCGGCTTATTGCGTTTCGGCTGGTCTACACTTGCTGAAACCGGAGAAACGCGTCTGAGGCTTCGAGAGGCGCATTTTTGCCGTGTCCGGCATTGTCCTGTTTGCCAATGGAGGCGCTCGCTTATGTGGCAAGCCCGTTTTTACCAGTCCCTGCCTTGTATCGTGGCAGATTATCCCGATTCCCGCTGGATGTTCCTGACGCTGACCGTGCGGAACTGTGCCATTGAAGATTTGGGCGAAACCTTGACCCTAATGAATTCGGCCTTTCAGCGGCTTAAAGTTCGGAAAGAGTTTAAGCCGGTTCAAGGTTGGATACGTACGACGGAAGTGACCCGTGGTAGAGATGGTAGCACACACCCGCATTTTCATACGCTGATGATGGTGCCGCCATCCATGTTATCTGGTCGAGATTACGTGAAGCATTATCGCTGGATGGAGCTGTGGCGGGATTGCCTGCGTATTGATTACGATCCGAATATCGATGTTCGGGTGGTCAAATCCAAGTGCTCCAAAGAGGGGGAAAGCTTCGCCAGTCTGACAGCCGAACAGATTCGCGGGGCGGTGTCTGAGACACTGAAATACTCAACAAAACCTTCCGACATGGTGGCCGATCCAGCGTGGTTTCTAGAATTGACTCGCCAGACGCATAAGCGTCGTTTTATTGCTACCGGAGGGGCGTTGAAGGATGTACTGAAGTTGGAGCAGGAAACCAACGAAGACCTGATTTTGGCTGACGAAATGGCGGATGGCTCAGATGATGGTTCGCGGTTGGCGTTTGGCTGGGAGATAAGTGAGCGTCGTTATCGTCGTTCGCCAGAGAGAGATAGTAAAAAGCGTGGTTAATAACGTGTGATGCAAGATAGTCCGTCTTACTTACTAGAAAAAGCTAGTACTCTTATAAGACGGACGTTGACTGACGGTCGGTTCTAGAAAAAAAACTTTTTAAATTTTAAATAGTGTAATTAATTTTAATTAAAATTATTGAAATGAAGTTTTATTCATCTAGATTAAATAAAAAAAACAAAATGTAATATTTTTTAATAAACAAGCTGATAAAGTAATTTAAACCATAAATAAAAAATGTGGTAAAGTACATAAAATGAAATGATTAGTTTTTTATTTTATTTGAGTTTATTCTAAATAAAAGGAGTTTTTAATGGCTTGGATTTATCATCAATACTCAGGTGATTTATATCACAATGACAAATTGGTTTACCCTCATGGATATAGTGGAAAAGGAATTCATAAAAATAATCCAGCCTCAGAATCGATACGTGGGAAAGGACCTATACCAAGAGGAAGCTATACTATTGGAGGTTATACCAGTAGCAAAGGTGCAATGACTATCCATCTAGAACCACGTGAGGGTAACAATATGTACGGAAGAGATCTTTTTAGAATACATGGAGATAGTAGAACAAGGCCAGGAGAAGCCTCAGAAGGCTGTATAATTGTCGGTTCTGACGCAAGAAGAGAGATTATAAATTCTATGGATAGAGAATTGATAGTGAAATAGATCATGAAAAAAAATATTTTATTTGCAATGTTATTTATTCCTACTATTGCTTTTTCTTCAACAAAAGATGATTTAGATTACTGCGCCACAGTTGAGTCTTGGGCTGCTCAGCAAGTGATAGAATCAGCATTTGAGAAAAATAAACAACTTGATAAGCTAAAAGCAACTTCTTTCCTAATTGAAAGAACCAAATTAATAGATGGCAAAAAAGAAATTAAATTTGAAGATTGGGGGCAATTATATACTCAAACAATTAAAGTCATCATTCCATACGTCAACAATCAAAAGAAAGAAGTAACTTTTATTGCATCATCAATTATATCAGCGGAAGAGTGTTCATTAGGAATGCCATCCTATTTTGACATAACACCTGATAATTATATTTTCAATAAAAGATAGAGTTGTTTTTTGAACAAACTAGTACCGATATAGTCGTTTGCCTGAGAAAGGCGGTAAGAAACCTAACTAAAATGGTTCTGATTTATTCAGGCATGGAAGTGGCGTCACTTGGATTTTTTACCAAGTGACGCCGTTAAAAAAACGGTTGTAAACCTTGTCCGACCTGTTTTCCTGAGAAATCGTACTCAGTGAAGTTATTAAAAAAAACCGGATATACTAACTTTATCACGATCTTGTTTTTTCCCTTTCTTATTGCGTTTTTACGCGAATAACTACATTACATCTATTTGATTACCTTATTGAAAAGTTTTATCTAACCCGTTAACCTGATAGCGCCATTGGCAAAATCCAGTGGTCAAGGAATCTCACCCTTGTTAAGAGTAACCCACTGGTAGGAGTTTTCTGCCAGTGCGCCTGCATTCGCCCGTTCAATGGCGGTTCAGGCAGGGGAGGCTTTGGCCTCGCCGGAAGGTTACTCCCGGTTGTGAGATCCCTGTTTGAATCGCCACCAATAACAACAATGAGGTGAAGCAGGTATGAATACACAAGACTGGCATCCCGCCGATATCGTTGCCGCCCTTCACAAACAAGGCACAACCGTAGCCGCCCTGTCCCGCGAATCCGGTTTAAGTTCTTCCACACTGGCAAATGTTCTGAAACGCGCATGGCCTAAAGGCGAATGGATCATTGCCCGCCGTCTGAATATGC
>NZ_NKHR01000063.1:0-3257 GCF_014467285.1 Xenorhabdus sp. PB62.4
CAGGGGTGAGCTTTTCCTCAGAGAAATAATCTTTCAGATGACGACTGACGGTACTTTCATGAATACGCAAAGCCTGAGCAATCATCTGGGCAGTCCAGCCCTCGGAAGCTAAAAGAACGGCCTTGATGCGGTCACGTACCCTTCCATCACGAGTTGTATCATGCATCAATTCGAGGGCTTCTTTTTGGGCATCTGTTAGATTAATTTTCATGGGCGCGATCCTGCGCTGATATGAATGAAAAATCAAGCATCTTCAATTACGACGGGTATACGAGATCGCAAAGAGCCTTAACGACCTAATGAATTACGCCCCATGACTCACTTCATAATATCCGTAGTAATCAACATTATTTTTAACAACAGCATGAACAACTTTGGCCATTTTAACAGCCACCGCGGATATATCCATGCTCCTTGATAGGTGAAACGAGGGTTTATCTCTCCCCCGCTGCGCGAGGAGAAATGACACGCATCTTGAAGTTGGGTTGATATAGTCATTGACGTAAATTCAATTTACCAATTGAATAATTGAATAATAGTGATGTAATATACTTAAAGTCAATCACTATGGAGTCCATGATGACCATTTCAAATGTTACTCAATCGAGTATCCCGGTGGCAGTTTACCTCTTAGGAATCAGCCTATTTGCTATGGGAAGCTCTGAATTTTTGATCTCAGGTGTGTTACCGAAAATTGCTGAGGACTTACAAATTTCTTTACCGCTGACAGGGACGTTAATTTCCTCTTTTGCAGTAGGGGTTTTACTTGGCGCTCCCCCTCTGGCGGTGGTAACACTACGCTGGCCCAGACGAACAACGTTATTGATCAGTCAGGCATTATTTATTGCCGCCACTGCCGCCGGAATGCTTTCACAAGGTTATTGGTCATTGTTAGTTAGCCGTGTTGTGGGAGGAGTGGCTTATGCCGGATTTTGGGCGGTCGCGGCAACGACAGCAGTTAATCTGGTCACCAAGGAGCACACAGCAAAAGCACTGTCCATTGTGGTGAGTGGGTTAAGTATGGCAATGGTGATTGGAGGGCCGCTTGGCACCATGATCAGTGATATTGCCGGATGGCGAGCGGGGTTTTGGGTGATTGCCGTGGTCACGTTGATTACCGCGATTGTCTTGTGGTTTATGCTGCCCGACATACAACAGGAGCAGTCTCCCGCATTACATATTGAGTTAAAAACGATGGCCCGCCCCGGGTTATGGGTGGCTTATGGTACGACAATCCTGACAACCGCTGCTTATATGGCAACCTTCGGCTATTTAGGAGCGCTGCTTATTGATACCAGCAAACTGACCGTCACCTGGCTTCCGGCGGTTCTCTCTCTGTTTGGTATCGGAGCTTTTATCGGACTCACCATTGGTGGCCGTACCACTAATAAATACCCTTTCAAGACTCTGATTATTGGCACACTGGGCGTTATGCTGATCTCTGTTGCATTAGCCTTTTTAGCCGAAAATTTGATTATCACCATTTGCTTGGTATTTTTTCTCGGTATATTCGGCTTCGTCGTTAATCCTGCGGTCATGAACCGGGTTTATACCATTGCCGATGGTGCCCCCACATTAGCCGGAGCAACCAACGTCTCTGCCTTTCAGCTTGGGATCACATTGGCCCCTTTACTTGCCGGGTTAGCTATCAATACCGGTTATGGTTTAGCTTCTATTGGTTGGGTGAGCGCACTACTGGCAATGACCGCTCTTATTCCGATTCTGTTTGATTATTATGTAAATAAAGAAAAATATTAGTGATACCCGTTGTCTAACCCCATGACAAACCTTATTGAAAATCATGAGGTTTGTTTTTTTAACATTCGCCGCTTTTAGTAAGGTCGTACATTGCCAAGGCTTTTGCCCCATAACTCAACAACCACCTACTAAAGTCGGTGGGTTAGTGATTAACGGACTGAAAGTCCGGATACGCATCGGCTGAACGATGCGTCAATTGTCCATTCTGAACTTATCATCCGGATTCGGTTCAAAATGATGCGCCAGATAAGCCTTTATCATTTCTTCCGTTAACTGGCCCACCGTGGCACAAAAATAGCCTCTGCCCCAAAAATGTCGACCCCAGTAGCGCTTTTTCAGATGCGAAAACTCTTCAAACAACTTATTCGCTGTCCTTCCCTTCAATCTCCTCATGATTTCTGAGGGCGCCAAGGTTGGGGGAATACCCCACCAGTATATAAACGTGATCTTGACTCACTACACCTTCTAATATCCTGATTTCAAATGCTTCATATGTCTGACGAACTAACTCTCGCACGCGTAGAGCAACTTCACCTGTCAACACTTTGTATCTGTACTTAGTTACCCACACAAAATGATATTCAATCTGAAATACCGTGTGGCTGCCATATTTGTAATTCATATTGCACCTCTCGTGCAACGCAGTATCGTAGCTAAATCTGACCGACTAAAGTCGGTGGTTTTAACCTTTCATATGGAAAAATAAACGCACTCTCGCCTTTCATTAATACGGCCACCCCAATTCCTTCCACGAACTCTTCTCGCGTTAATCCGCTTTTTATTCCTGATCTAATGTGGTTTCTCAACGGTTCATCGGCACCTGATGCGATGGCAATGGTGATTGCAATTAAATATTTGAATTTATAGGTTATATTTCCATTATTGAGGGTTGGCGTGTACAGCTTTTCAAAGGCAGATGCCATATCCGCTGACGCGAGCGCCATCATACTGATGACATCAGAAAAAGTCGGGATCTGTTCATTCACGGTTTGTGTCTTACTCATGAAATTACCGATGTTTTTTGTTCAATCTACCCCCCCCTCAATTAATATAATATTCAATATAGTAATTGACTAATTGATATCTGGTATTCTAAGCTAACCGTAACCGTATGCACAATCATGACTGAGGTTCCAACATGAGTACATTAATTGAACTAACCGAAGCTAATTTTGATAGCGTTATCAATATGAAAGGGATCTGTGTTGTCCGGTTCTGGGCTCCGTGGTGCGGGCCTTGCCGTGCCGTTGCCCCTACATTTAGCCAATTATCAAACGACATGAAAGAGAACGCCACTTTTGGAGAAGTTAATATCGATGATTTTCAGAATATTGCCGTAAAATATAGCATTCGCAGTATACCAACGACATTGGTTATGTATTAAATGGTTAGATTGAGCATTAAAAGTAGTGCTCGCACTCAATGAAAGTTCCTATCACTTTATCGTGCATCTCCTCTGATTTAGAGTAACCTATCGTTTTGCGATTCAGTCTCTTGAT
>NZ_NKHR01000064.1:0-2947 GCF_014467285.1 Xenorhabdus sp. PB62.4
TTACATCTCTGTGTTTTTACTCGGCCGTCGTCATACTGGAATTCTTATCACTGCCGACGAAATTCGTCGTCAGTCATAGCACATATTTTTGTACCAAGAACACCAAATTCATTTTCATGAATAACTAGGGTCTGTTGATGTTTTAAGGTCATAATTCATTCAGCCCACATTGGCAACCAGACAATGATAAACGCCAGAGCCAACATACTGGCGTAATTCCGTTCAAGCTTATCGTATTTTGTTGCTATTGCACGAAAATGTTTAACTCTGGCGAACGCATTCTCCACCAAATGACGATAACGATATAAACATTTATCAATCTGTTTATCCGATTTTCGGCTATTTTTTCGGTAAGGAATAATCGGCGTTGCTCCTTGCTGTTCAATATGATTTCTGAAAGCCTGACTATCGTACCCTTTGTCAGCTATCACAAAGTCCGAAGAGGGCGATTTTGTCCGACTAAACTTTCAGCATGAACAATGTCATGCACTTGTCCCCCGGACAATTCAAAATGAACAGGCAAGCCATAACTATCGACGGCCAAATGAATTTTGGTTGAACGTCCACCACAACTTTTGCCAATAGCCTCATCATCATCTGAAGCCGCTCCGGCACTGTGCTGATGAGCACGGACGATACTCCCATCAATAAACAACCATTCCCTATCAGCAAACCCAGATAACCACTTGAAAATGAGCTGTAAAATACCTTTCTTTGACCAAGCATTGAAACGTTGAAAGACGCTATTCCATTTGCCGAATTCTGGCGGTAAATCGCGCCAGGGAACGCGCGTTCTCATTCGGTAAAGAATGCCTTCAAAGGTCAAACGGTGTTCAGGTTTGTGATAAATCCAACCCGCATGTTGCATTAACGCAGATAGCTTATTCCATTGGAGATCTGTTAACATAGTTCGCGGCATGATGGTGAGGTCTGGTTGTTTTTTGGCGAAAGTAATTATACCAAATCATCATGCTGTCTAATAATCCCTCACAAAACATCAACAGACCCTATAATTTTATTTCTCTTTATATATAAATTAAACAAACGGGTTGTCTCAGTTGTCTCGGTTGTCTCAATTCAATTAACTTATTGTTTTATAATAATTAATATCTAAAAATTGAGACAACTTAGCCTATTTTATGTTGTCTCAATTTCATCTTCTATCACATAAATAAACTCTATTTGTTTGATAAATAATGATTTAATCTTAATTTTCGTGTTGTCTCAGTGAATTGCTTTAGCGTGTGCATTACCCGAACTCTTCCAGAACAAGCGGATAAAAGAAATCGTCAAGGGTGAAAAAGTTTACTATCAGGACAGTGAACCCTGTGACATCCCCTCAGGCACCCGCTTAGACGTCCGTGTCCAGATGCCGGCAGATTCGGTGTGGAATGTGAGGCAGGGGGAAGGGTAATGCCCCTGCCTGTACTCGATCAATATTTCAGTTTCTTTGGATTTCAATCCCTTTTAATAGAAATAGATTATATAGAACTATGATGTACAGACTTTTTCAAACTGAATCCATTTTTAAGTAATAATTTTCACCAATTTGAGATATTGTCAGAGTTTTATTTCCTCCGTGTCGATTATGACCGGGGATTTCTTGAGTGCTACCACTATAATCCATATATTGAGCTTGAAGGTATTTTACGGCATCTTCATAAGGTGGAGACCAATAATCCTGAAAAATATAAATATATACATTATCGGTTGGACCTAAAGTGAGTTTCAGGGCTTTCCAGTTCTCAGAGGGTTCTCGGATCCAAGGCACCGATATTTCACCACTCCAAGTTCTTCCGGGAAGTATTGAATGTTGACTATGATTTTCACCATTAAATATACCAACTTTATTTTTTGTATGATTATTAATGAGAACAATCTTGGTTATATTAGCCATGGTTTCTCCTAAATTTATTAATATCTTTAAAAGATCGTTAATTAACTAAAAATATTACTATCTTTATCTTAGGGAGGGAAAATATCCCATTGAGATTAGGTTCAATGGTTTTCTGCTACTTTGGATATAATGCTTTAAAAGCTACCAACTATATCAAGGTATAAAATAAATTCACATTGACAGTAAATAATTTTTATTTATTATACTGTGATGTATAAATATACTTTTATTTTTATTTTGTAAACAAAAATATACTTTAATACTAATCATAAAATGATTATCCATTTATTAATTTTGGATTATATTATTTTGTTATTGATATAGAGTTGCTTAGTCTAATTGAAAAAAAGAAATATACAATATGGAAGTATCCGTATTGTAGTTTGTAACTATTGCTAGTTCAAAATATAACTATTAGACGATAGTAGCTTTTCTTCTTCTATCTGGACTCTCTATTCCCCCTATCTAACGAGCATAAAATCCATTTCTATGTACTACATTGTGTACGTTTTCTGTTTGTACATACATGTGTACATTTGTGGTTTTATTTAGGTTTTTTTGATTTAACTAATTATTTTTGAATGGTAATTTAATAATTAAGTTTACTTTATTGTAAACATGTCAAAGATGGAATGGAGGCCCATTTTTATCTGTAGACTGTAAGGATGATTTACAAATAGATGGGGATGAAAATATTTCAACATATTCATCGTCAGAATGGGCAGAGCGAGCTTTCTGTAAAAAATGTGGTACACATCTTTTCTACCACTTACATCATCCCAGTGCTTATTATGTTCCAGTTGCTTTGTTCGAAAATAATCATTCTAGTAAATTATCCCGCCAGATTTATGTAGACAGCAAGCCTAAGTATTATAATTTTGTTGAAAAAACCCCGATGTTGACTAAACAAGATATTCTTAATTTAACGCGATGCTCGACTTTCGAGGTGAGTTGAAATGACATAGCCGCTCCTTTATAACTTTAAGTCGCCAAACTGAGAGAAATAAAGGAACAAGGGCTATGTCACAGCAAGATTTTATCATTTGGGTG
>NZ_NKHR01000065.1:0-2813 GCF_014467285.1 Xenorhabdus sp. PB62.4
TTTAATCGAATTGCATTAAATGTGATTAAACAAAATACCAGTATAAAGGACAGTCAGGCCGCTAAACGCCGAAGAGCAATGTGGTCAGCGGAATTCCGTAGTCAGCTTATATTTGATTAAACTTAATACAAAGTGGAATCCCGCCCTGGATTAACTAATATATCCATAAATGGCGATATCAAATTTTTTATCGAGTTGGAAAATAATATACTGTCATTATTCTGCATAATTAATCCATAAGTTAATAAATAAGAATTCATAATAGTGCTACACTCATTTTTTATTCCTGATTTTTGTTGTGACGAAATCAATTCCAGGAAAGCATCAACATAACTGAGTCATAGCCACATAGATTGACAGTCATGGTTTCGTGTGATTGTCTCATGCGGTGATTGCCATAGCCGTTCTATTCAACCACGAAGAATAGTTAGGTAAAAAAATAGGTTAAATTTCGGATGCTGTGCCAGCCAATCTTTGATTTTCTTACTTTTAGGAGTTGTAAGCGGAAATCGGCCAAAATTTTATCGTGTTAATTCAAGCATGTTTTGTCGGTAAAACAGCGGGCATAACCCATCCATATTTCAGTCATCAGTGTATACAATTAGGGAGCCATAAAGGAGATTGCTATCATTCTATTCCTATGAGACGAATTTCACTCGTGACAAAATCTTGGTGGCTTCCCGCTTTTCGAACAATGCATCCTTTAGGGTGCATTGTTCGTTATATCTTATGTACCTTCTTAGTGGAATCTTCTATCAGCTAGAAGGATAAGTGATGCACCGAGCTGAAGTACCACACATATCAGTTAAGTGCCCAGCCGCATTATCCACATGGACAATGTCGGCTTCAGCAAATTCTCCGCTATTAAAAAGTGGTCCAGCAGGGTTATTATCTTCCACTAGATCTCGTCTTTGATTTGCATTATTTTCATTATTGGTTACTTTATTCATAAGTTATTCTCCTGATAATGTATAGTGCTATTAAGAAATACAGCTTTACTTCATTAGTTATTATAATATCTATCAAATAATATATAATTTAAAAAGCTACTACTTCATTCTATACCAATTTAACTTCAAGATGAAGGCTTGTTATGATTGTTTATTCTATAAAATCAGTATCATATGAATTTTTAATCATGAATCTTCAAGTTTGTTGAGTATATATGACTATTTAAAATAGTAGGAGTGTCAAAAAAACTCAGTCCCATTTCATCAGCGAACTTTTTTATCGCTGTTCTGTGCAACATCCTTTTTCATTTGCTCACGTGTTCATTGGGGGGCTTTAAATAACCCGTTATGTTTTAAACTCCCAAAGAAACGTTCAACGACAGCATTGACGCTCCTATGTCAAGAATTATTATGAGGTCGATTTTAGATCAGCCAAAATAAGTGGGTACAGCTCCCTGATAATATAGCGCTTTAAACACCGCAATATTTCTTTCGTTGATAATCCTTCTTTTGTTCGCCGTTCAACATAAAGCTTCGTTCTGGGATCACTGCGCATACGAACCAGTGCGATTGTCCAGAGTGCATTGTTGGCTTCACGTGCTCCTCCCCGGTTCAATCAATGCCGTACCGTTTTTCCCGATAAGGCAGGTAAAGGATTAACACCACAGAGTGCTGCTAGTGCGGCTTCACTTTTTAGTCGTTCAGGGTTGTCACCCGCAACAACCAGTAAGGTCGCGGCGGTTTGAGGGTCGACACCATACTGACGCCGCAAGTTTTTTGCGTATTGTTGTGTGAGTTCATCCTGTAATTTATCCAGCTGAGCCACTTCAACAACCAGTATTTTCCATCGCTGTGCTAACCCATTTAGTGTTTGTAATAAACCCGAATTAATGAAATGGACACCTCCCCAAAACGGCTTCAGTGAGCCATGCTGAATACATCAGCAAAAATATGAAGAGGTGTCCAATGGAACAAGTTATCGGAATTGATCTGGCAAAGCGGGTGTTTCAAGTCCATATTGCGTCCCCGCTTGGCAAGGTGATTAAAAATACGGTGGTTTTACGCAATAAACTGATCGCTTTCATTGCGCAACAGCCCCCTTCAAAAATTGTGATGGAGGTGTGTGGCAGTGCAAACCACTGGAGTCGCCAATTTAAACGCTTTGGTCACGAAGTGAAGCAAATCAGTCCCCAATATGTCGCCCCATTCAGAATGGGCAACAAAAATGATAAAAATGATGCTATGGCTATTGTGGAAGCAGACAGTCGTCCGGGGATGCGTTATGTCCCGGAAAAAATACAGGCACAACAGGACATTCAGTGTTTGCATCGGGTTCGCCAGCGGTTAATGAAAAACAGAACGGCGCTGATTAATCAGATCCGGGGATTGGGCTTGGAATATGGCATTACAATCCCGGAAAGTGCTCATAAGGTGGAGCAATGTTTGCCTGAACATCTGGAAAACGCGGAAAATGACCTGACCCCAATGAGCCGCGAACTATAGAAAAATCACATTTATATGACATAATATTCAAATCCAAGATAACAAGGCATAAGGCGAGATGGGCTACAGCTTAGATTTTCGAAAGCGGGTACTGGCATACAAAGACAAGCATTCGTTGACTTTCGAACAAACGAGTGCCCATTTTGAAATCTCCATGCGCACCTTGTTTCGGTGGTGCAATAAGATAGAACCTTGCATGACCCGCGATAAACCCGCCACGAAAATCCCTGATACGGTGCTCATTGCGGATGTCCAAAACTTTCCCGATGACTATCAATGGGAAAGAGCAAAACGTTTAGGTGTCTCACAATCGGCTATTCATTACGCCTTGAAACGGCTTCGGATCACCCATAAAAAAAA
>NZ_NKHR01000066.1:0-2694 GCF_014467285.1 Xenorhabdus sp. PB62.4
TAATCGAATAGCCAGAAAACTGCTTTCTCACACGTTGGGTATTTTTGCCAATTTTAAACAAGGCAAAAGTCAACGCGACTTGCTTCAACAAGCCAAGGTTATAGGGTGTTAAAGTCGAGCATCGCGTTAGTATTAATAAGTGAATACAACCCTGTCCTATCGGACAGGGAATTATTTAATGATAGTTAACTCTTTGCTGCATTTTTCCTGGCTCGTTTTCTGGCCTTGTTTTTTGCATTTTTACTTACATAAACAGTTACCGTAGGGTCAAATATACTTCTATTTACAAAGTTAGGATCATTTAATAATGAAAACATCCCACCTGGGACGGTCACATTATGTTGAGCCAACACATTCTTAAGCTCTTTATTAGATGGGATTCTTCCAAGCACACCCATAAGTCTGGACAATATCATTTCTATCTTATTGGTGTTTGTTACATCAACACTCACTACTTCAGAATCATTCTTTAAATAGTAATAGGTATTCTTTACGCTGACGGAGTGATAAAACGAATCATTCGTTTTTTGTGATTCGCTATTGTTTCTTACCAAACTTGCCAGGTTATGATTATCATCAGATTCGGAAAAATAGGCCATTTGGTTGATTTGAATTGCCGATGATACATCATCGTTGTGCAATAATGAGCGCTGTGTATCGGCGTATGTCACATAATCGTTAGTCACTGTTAATTTGGTGAGATAGTCAGCTTCCGTCATTGGATGAACAGTGTTTCGATAAAATGTTCCTGTGTTACTGCCGATGTGTTTACGATGAGCCTCATCGTATTCCTGATAGGCATGTCCTAATCTTTCAAGGTTTTTAACCGCTTTGTTTAAAGAACCCGTCGCGCGGATGTCCTTCCCTCGACCCAGCCCATGGGCTGAGACTGTATGAAGAATGGTATGCTCAGAACTTAATACCGGTCTCGGTTCCGGTGGATTCTTATTAGAATTACCCGCTCTTGACTGAGTCACCCTAGGCACACTTTTCCCCTTATACAAACGGCTTACCTCATTTTTTCTATTGCCATGTGCCCCTTCATCACTAATATTCATTGAGTTAAACACATCGATAGGTAAAGAAATGGTGCCTTGCTCATCGTAGTAATTAACAGGATTATTCTTAACCATTCTGAACAGGTTTATCCCGTCCACGGTCCCTGCCGGATCTGCACTCAGCCACCGTCCCGCCCACGGCTGGTAATACCGGTATCCGTAGTAGTATAGCCCCGTCGCATCCCGCTCCTTGCTCGAGTGACGCATGACTTTGTAATCTGCTTCCGTCCGATTGCGTACTGTCCACACCGCTGTGCCACCGTACGGATAGTACTCTTCCAGGCTGATTACCTGCCCGTCACCGTCTACCTCTAGCCCACAGCTTCCCACCAGATTGTCGTAGCTATAGCGCATCTGATTATTACTGATGCCGTTTGGTTTCCCGCTTTCCCAATGCAGTACCCGCACCTGCGCACAGCTCGCCTCACCTACGATGATAACGTGCAGTGTCTCTTTTACCGTCGTACCATTTACCGAGGTGCGCAGCTCCAGTCCAGGCAGGTACAACGTGCACTGCGTCTGCGAGCCGTTAGCCGTCTGCTGAACGTGGGTTTTGATGAGGCGTTGACTGTCCGCACCATAACGATAGGATTCTTGATCGGAAGCCTGCCCATCACGCACGACTGGCGTCATCTTTAGCAGCTCACCCTTCGGCGTCCAGACGAGGTTCTGTCCCGGTTGCAACTGGTTCTGCTGCCCGCCAGCGGTGAACAGCGCATCTACCTTAGCCGGCTTTTCCGCCAGCGTGCCCAATACTGCCCGGTTGCTGTGATCTGAGACCGTGATGTCCGTGGTGTAGCTGTTGCCTGTGGTCGGGGCATTGTGGCGTATCTGCGTCAGATTGCCCCCACGGTCATAATTATAGGTGCGGGAATAGTTGCTGTAGGTACTGTTATCAATGAGGGAAGGGGTGGGTAATAAAGCGCTTTGTTGACCGATATTGGCCATTTCTCGCCCAGTGGCACTGACCAGCTGATACAGGCTATCATAGATATATGTGTTCTCCGGCACCACTTTCTGGTTACGCCAGAAACGGGGAGATTCCGCATTGTTAGTGACGCGTTGCACGTTCCCCACCGGGTCGTATTCATAGCGCAGGTCCTGCAACACCTTCACCCCCTGAGCATGCCCCTGTGGGCGTTCGACTTTTACGCCGACAAGACGCTGCGTCTCCGGCTCGTAGGTGTAGGCAGTCACCACACCATTGCCGTGCTCTTCGCGCAGTTTTTGCCCTGCGGCCGAGTAGGCCAGAGAGGTTACGATGGCCTGCTCTTTTTGCCCTTTCAGTGACAGCCAGCTACCCGTCAGCAATCCTGCCACATCATACGCCAGCCGCTGTACGTTACCCATTGCATCCGTACGGGTCAGTAATGCGCCCGTGGCATCCACCGTGCTCAGGGTGGTGAAGCTGTCCGGTGCCAGCAGGTCGTTCCAGGCGGGTTCATTGTCGCCCTGCCAGTCTGCGTCCGTACCGTCCGGCAACAGCTGACGCGTGATGGACAGTGGTGCGCCGTTAAGTGCAATACTGTCTGTTTGGTTCAGTCCAGCGGTGTCATAGTGACGCACGCACTGTCCAGCCAGGTTGCTGTTCTTCTCCGCCTGACTGTTCCCCGCCCAGACAAAACGTTCCGTGATA
>NZ_NKHR01000067.1:0-2636 GCF_014467285.1 Xenorhabdus sp. PB62.4
TTGCTCAGTGTTTGTAGAAAACATCATACGTTACCTCAACGTGGTATTTCTTGTTGAGATCAGCCAGGCAGAAAAAGGTTCAAAAATATCCCTCGATTCAATCGAGGGATTTGTGTAGAAGAGACAGGGCATAGCCGGGGGTTTTTCATATGCGCCTGTAAGGCTCTCTTACCAGCCGCGCCCTAACAGGCGCATCGCAATCTGACATTTGCATTCTATTGATTACTTACGGCCCGTAAACGGGCTACCTGGATACGGGATCGATAACTGTTCTCCCAATTTATCCGATTCCAGTTGGTGCCTTATGTATTCCTGTATCTTCGCTGTATTTTTTCCTACTGTATCAACGTAATACCCTCTACACCAAAACTCACGATGGCGATATTTGAATTTGAGATCACCAAATTGCTCATAAAGCATCAGGCTACTTTTCCCCTTCAGATACCCCATAAAACTCGACACACTCATCTTGGGCGGGATTTCCAGAAGCATGTGGATGTGATCCGCACAACATTCCGCCTCCAGTATGTTCACGTTTTTCCATTCACAGCGTTTTCTTAATATGCTGCCTATCGCTCTGCGTTTTTCTCCATAGAACACCTGCCTTCGGTATTTTGGGGCAAAGACTAGGTGATATTTACAGTTCCATCGGGTATGCGCTAAGCTCTTTTCATCCCTCATTGTGGGACCCCCTTTCGATTTCTTGATTCACTTTTGCAGTTGCCAGACCGCAAGGTGTTTTAACAAATCAAAAGGGGTTTTTATAGCGGATTTATCGCTGAAAGCTCTACGGAACCCCCTGCCTAGCAGGGGGTTTTCTATATACAATAAGCCGGAAGAGCATTAGATTCTTCCGGCCCTTAATCAAGGTGATTTTTTTGTTATTTTCTTAGGTGATAGAGCTTTCCAAGCTATTAAAATGTCTGCTTCCCCACAAATTTTATTGACTTTATCAAGATAGATTTCTTCTACCTTCCATAACCAAAGTTCATCATTTAATTTTTCTAAGGAGCCATTTTCTTTGTCACTTAGTATCCATTTTTTTAAGTTAATATTCTCAATCTTAATTTCAAGGTGAGAGTTATTGATAATGTTATAAGGATAGACCATTCTTAGCATGCTATTATTGTATCGTTCCTTGCCATTAAATCTTCCTGGTGTTTCCCTTTTAAAAATAGATGGATTTTCATATGGATATATACTCGTTAGATTATCTCCCCCTGCATAATAGAATGCTTTTGTTATCTTATCAGTATCATATATTATTCCATAAGAAAAATTAATTTTTTCAACTAATAATTTAATAAATGAAATAATTTTATCATTATTGCCGTTTGCATTAGGAAATTGAATATCTATATGGTAAAAACCACCAAATTCATTTGTTATATAACCAAAGGAAGATAACCACGGAGTATGATTTTCTTGCTCAGAGTAAATTCTGAAAGCAGTTGCCTCTTGAGTGAAAATCTTCTCTTTTAGCTCAATAAATGAGATTTCTACTAAGTCATGATCTCCCTCATGAGCGCTATTTTTTATATATTTGAAATACCCTGCACCGGTTATTGTAATATCAAAAATACTAAAAAATAAGCTACCTAATTCATAGGCTGTCATTGGAGAAAGTTTGTTTGAATTATATATCGCTATACCTGTATACATAACTTTTTCCTATATAATTGATATTAAGTCATCTAACATTGATTTCATATCCTTAGCTTTATATGGATGTTCAAAAACTAAGATCTCGCCTTGTTTATTGGCAGGTAAGTTATCCATGGCTGTTTCATTACGCGTAGTTAGTGTTGGTAATTTCTTACCCATGTCAGTCTTTGAAGCTAGTTCAATTGAATGAACTTTACCATTAACATCAACGGCCATAATATCAGGTCTTCTTCCTGAAGTTCCCTTTCCATTAGCAAAACTATAAGATCTATTTAAGTAAATCTTTTCAAATTTACCACTCATGGCAAGCTTATTAGCTATTACTTCTGAAAATTGGTCATGGCCAGGTGTTTTATCTTTTTGCCCCGTACCATAAATCTTGGCTCCGTTAACTTCTCTAACAGGACAAGGTGCTAAACCCAGCGGATCAATAAAGTTTGCCGGATTATGCACATAACCGTATGGATTCAGGCCACCTTCGAGATTCAGGGGGTCGGGGGTCAGGTACTGCCCTGTATCCCGGTCATAATACCGAAAACGGTTATAGTATAATCCACTTTCCTCATCTTCGTACTGCCCCAGAAAACGCAGATTGCAGTTGACGTGATAATCAGGGTCGTTGGAGGCAATGACTTGCGAGCGCTCGGCTTTGCCCCACGTGGTCAGCCGTTGAGCCCACACTAGTCCACCTTCCTCGTCCAACATCTCGCGCGGCGTACCCTGGTGGTCATTGACAATATAGTGTAGCTTGCCGTATTCAAAACGTGCTGACGGTGTCAGTGCGCCCGGTTCGTAGAGCCAGCGGATACGCTGCCTCTCTGCTGGCGAACCATCTGCATACAGAGGCGTTTCTTCGATAAGCTGGTCACCGCTCCACAAATAATTATGGCCTATAATAGCACTGGGCTTAACACTGAGATCCGGTTTGCCATCCAGCCAGCGCTGTAAATTGGCTGCGGCCAGTTTTCCAT
>NZ_NKHR01000068.1:0-2608 GCF_014467285.1 Xenorhabdus sp. PB62.4
AAGCTGCTTGCCCTCTTATCACCCTTTAATATTCGATTTTATTGTACGGATAATTATGGGGTTTATGACAATCTTCCAGAAGAGAGCCATCTTACTGGAAAGACGTTCACCCAACGCATAGAGAGAATGAATTTAACTCATCGTACTCGAATCAAGAGACTAAATCGCAAAACGATAGGTTACTCTAAATCAGAGGAGATGCACGATAAAGTGATAGGAACTTTCATTGAGTGCGAGCACTACTTTTAATGCTCAATCTAACCATTTAATACATAACCAATTTATGAGGGACGCCCATCGGTTTCTTATAGCTGAACCCCTGACGGTGAAGCCATTTCGTCATGCCAGCCAAAGTAAAAGCAATTTGCCCGCGTGTCCAAACATAGGCCACAATTTGTGCGGTGGTATGCATCAAATTGACGGTCAGATACTCAACTAATTCTGTCGTTTGTTCGGCAGACAAACGGCTTTCAGAGCCCCCATTTTCAGGGGTGAGCTTTTCCTCAGAGAAATAATCTTTCAGATGACGACTGACGGTACTTTCATGAATACGCAAGGCCTGAGCAATCATCTGGGCTGTCCAGCCCTCGGAAGCTAAAAGAACGGCCTTGATACGGTCGCGTACCCGTCCATCACGAATGGTATCATGCATTAATTCGAGGGCGCGTTTTTGGTCTGACGTCAGATGAATTTTCATGGGCATCAACATGATCTAATTTAAGTAAAAAATCAAGCATCTTCAATTACGATGGGTATATAACCATTTTAAGCAATTGTAGTGACCTCAAAGTGTCCACACTTGCATGTTTGTTGGTTTCTTATAGTTGCTTGATGTTACTTTTTATTTGTTTGATTTAAATGGATTTTTATTCAAATTAAATAAGGCTAGGCTCCACGGATGGGGCCTAAAAAGTCAGGCATGGTGTACTTTCCTGAATTTCGATTAAAAAATAAAAAATTCAATGGCTGCCCCATTGATGGCCGGATATCATAGCGAAAATGCGCTTTAGCGGATAGTGATTTGTGTCCTGACAACGTATAGCAAGTGTTTGAATATCGTATACGGGAATAGCATAATTATACCAATAACATACAAAGAATGGTTATAACACGACTATCGCATGGTAACATGCTATCAAGCAGGGCGGTTAATCGCACAATTTATCGCCCAATTAGGTACTTAATACCCCAATATTTCGATATTCCATTAAAAAATGTCACAATGCACCAAAATGGCTCTTAAAGCCTACTCAATAGGCGTCTATTGTTGCAGATAATTTGAGCACAAGTTGTATCTAAGAAGCTGAGCGTACAAATCGTTCACTAACGATGAAATATGTAAAGATTTTAGACACAGCTTCAATTCAAAATGACAAATAACACACTGAAAACACATGATACAAGCACCTCCTTTTCGTCATTCATTTTTACATCCCCGTTACTGGCTGACCTGGTTAGGTATCGGCATACTTTATTTACTGGTTTTACTCCCGTATCCAGCGATTTACTGGATGGGAACTCGCCTTGGCCGGCTATCCCAACGTTTTTTGAAAAAGCGCGCCAAAGTCGCTGAACGCAACTTGGCACTTTGTTTCCCTGATATGCCCCTAGAAAAACGGCATGAATGGCTGGTCAAAAATTTTGAATCTGTCGGCATGGGTTTATTTGAAACCGGTATGGCCTGGTTCTGGCCTGACTGGAGAATCAGGCGCTGGTTTAACATCACCGGACGGGAAAATATTCAAAAAGTGCAATCCAAAGGCCAGGGAATTATTGTTATTGGAGTGCATTTTCTGACACTGGAATTAGGCGCGCGTATCTTTGGTATGTTGAATCCGGGAATTGGAGTGTATCGCCCAAATGACAACCCTGTCATGGATTGGCTACAAACATGGGGACGGCTCCGTTCCAATAAATACATGCTGGATAGAAAAGATGTGAAGGGTATGATCCGCTGCCTGAAAAACGGTGAAATTGTCTGGTATGCGCCTGATCATGATTACGGCCCACGTAACAGCGTATTCGCCCCGCTATTTGCTGTTGAACATGCGGCAACTACGACTGGAACCTCAATTCTCGTCCGTTTGTCCAATCCGGCATTGCTCCCTTTTACTCCTCGTAGATTACCTGATGGGAAAGGTTATGAATTAATTATTCAACCCGCTGTAGAAAATTTTCCTCTAAAAGATGAAGTAGAGGCTGCTGCGTTCATGAATAAGGTGATTGAAAAAGAGATCATGCAGGCACCTGAGCAATACATGTGGCTACACCGTCGTTTTAAGACACGTCCTGAAGGTATGCCATCCTTGTATAGTGATAACAATAATATTCACAAATAAAATCATATGGCTGCGATTTATAAATCGCAGCCAATGCCTTTTACCCACATCCCCTTGAAAAATGTTACAGAATTATTAAATAAATTTGTTTTTATTGCCATTTCCCGCATAGAGTCAGTGTTTTTTTAACCGTTTTTTTTCAGCCTAATGAGATGGTCACCCCCACCCTGTGAGCGGTATGCTGGCAGGGTGTTTTTCTTTCAGGAGAGGCCATCATGCAAAACGTCACACTTATTGGTATTGATCTCGGTAAACATTCTTTCCACGTG
>NZ_NKHR01000069.1:0-2451 GCF_014467285.1 Xenorhabdus sp. PB62.4
TTAGGAATATCAGGTGCGGAACTCATCGAGGCGCGGGCATCCTTGCCCATAGTGACGCCGGATAGATTTAAGCAAGCCCATCATAAATCAAAATCAGTGTTGCAAAAACGGGGGTGACCATAGATTTTTTTATTACAGGGTATTCCTCTGATGACAATCGAAGAACACCATAACTTCACCTGGCATGGTAAGGCTCGTGCCCGTCAAATTGCCCAAACGCCATCAACAGGAACCCTGCGCCCTTGTAAAGAAGAAAGTGTGAATTGGGATACCACAGAGAACCTGTTTATTGAAGGCGATAATCTTGAAGTGCTTAAAATATTACAGAAGTCTTATCACAAGAAAGTGAAGATGATCTATATCGACCCGCCCTATAACACAGGCAGGGATTTTATTTATAAAGATAATTATCGTGATAATTGGCTAAATATGATTTATCCCAGATTGAAATTAGCCCGAAATTTATTGTCCGATGATGGAATTATTTTTATATCGATAGATGACCATGAAATGGTTAATTTATCTCATTTGTGCAATGAAATATTTGGTGAAGATAATTTCGTTGAAAGATTTATCTGGAAGAGCGGAAGAACTTCAGCATCAATTTTTACCCGAGAGCATGAATATGTCTTGGCCTATGCAAAAGATATCTCTCAATTGCTTCATATTGTTTATAAGGGTGACGACAGCTTAGTTTCTGATCGTGCAATAAAGAGGGTTAGTATTAAAAACCCCGCGTCAGACATAACCTTCCCTGCTGGAATTAAATTCTTGGGTGAAAATAAAACATTTCCATCCGTACTTGGAGGTAAAGAAATCGTCGAGGTTATTTCAGGGGTATTTGAATGTAAGAATGGCGTCTTAGCCAGTGAAGTTACGCTAAAAGCGGGCTGGACAATGAAGCGCCAAATCGAAAACTGGCTGTCAGGAAAGGCGACTTTTGACTCTAAAGGGCAGCAGGTTGTTGAGTTCTTTTTTAAGCCTAACGGTGTTCTTCAGTATGTTAAAAAGCGGGGCACCGAACACCCAAAAACAATTATAACCGGTTTTACCACGAAGCAAGGAAGTCAAGAGGTTGAAGCTCTTCTCGGTGCACCTGTTTTTGATTACCCAAAGCCGACAGGCTTAATTGAACACTTAATGAAGGTCACGGATAGCGAAGATACCGTTCTGGATTTTTTCGCCGGAAGTGGTTCTACCGGTCATGCGGTGTTAAAACAAAACAAGAAAGATGGCGGTAGACGAAAGTTTATTTTGATTCAGTTGCCTGAGCCTGTCTCAAAGAATGCGGGTGCAGTAGCGTATTATTCCAGGGAGTCAATACCCGAATTGATTTCCAGAATTTCCCTAAAAAGAATAAAAAATGCCATCCTGCAAGAAGATAAAGCTCAGGGTGTGAGGTTTTTTAAATTAGACCAAATAACTCTTTGATCCTGCTCTGCGGCTGGCATCTTAATTTAGTTAATTAATATTTCCATAATAGTGGATTTTGTTGAGCATTATGAATTTCTCCAATAGTGAAAAAAATCTTTAACTTTAGCATTGTGAAACAGATAAATAGCTTGGCTTTGTTAGGTGTTTCAGGGTCGTTAATAGAATAAATACCTTTTACAGAGCCGTCGTCGTTAGAAACTTTCATAGGTAGTTCGTCAGAATATTTGTCTGCTGGAGTGTCTAATCGATAACTGTTTAGTAGGTTTACTAAATTACTTATTTTGTCATTCGGTATATCTTTAAAATCATGATCGTGAGCTACTTCGTTTCTGATCTTATTTATTATTTTTGTGCAATTATACAAAGGTACTGGTAATCCCACGTTTCTGGCAATGTTAAGTTTTGTTTCGAAATTAATTCTGATGCGTTTATTTCCATCACCAAAGAAGTTTTCTTGATTGCAAGCTGCGCATATCCAAAACTCAAGTATTTGTTCACACATCAGGTGGATACGGAGAACAGAGCCTATAACATCATCAGTAAGTGCAGCCTGTAATGTAAGCTCAGGAAGAGCAAGTTCTCCTATTTGATCTGCAAATATTTGTGGATTCATGAAGAGTCTCCATCAGAGGTTGTTATGATAAATTGTCCAAAATTTGTAGTGGTATAAGGATCTCGGACACTTCAAAAGCCTGCTAATGTTATTCACATGACAATGAGGTGTAACGATGAAATTGAAACTCACTAAACGCCACTATTCCGCTGAATTTAAGCTGGAAGCGGTTCAACAGGTTGTTCTCCACCAACAACGGGTTATCGATGTCGCCCGTTCATTGGCGATCGATAACAGCACGCTGGGGAAATGGGTTCGCCAGTACCAGGCCGAAATACAGGGAATGACGCCGGTGGGCAAGGCACTGACGCCCGAACAACGCCAGATACAGGCATTAGAAAAACAGGTGAGACGCCTGGAAATGGAAAAAGCGATCCTAAAGCAGGCGGCCGTGCTGATGAGCG
>NZ_NKHR01000007.1:0-174502 GCF_014467285.1 Xenorhabdus sp. PB62.4
CCGGACTTGAATCCCATAGAACACAAATGGGGTGGGGCAAAAGCGATAAGAAGACAAAAAAGATGTTCCGTTGATGAGTTGTTCACCGAGCACATCGAATGTGTCAGATCATGTTGATTCTGCTATATCATAGCCCTTATCTGCAATCACAAAATCTGAGGCCGGAGATTGTGTGACGAGGCTTTCAGCATGAACTATGTCATGGGTTTGACCACCGGAAAGCTCGAAATGCACCGGTAAACCATAACTGTCTACCGCTAAATGGATTTTGGTTGAGAGTCCGTCGGCTTTTTCCGATGGCTTCATCTTCCTTTGTGGCGGCACCCGAACTATGCTGATGTGCCTGTACAATACTGCCATCAATAACCAACCATTCGGTATCTGTATCCTCTGATAACATTTTGAAAAGTAAATGAAAAATGCTTTTTTTGACCAAACATTAAAACGTCGGAAGACGGTGTTCCATTTTCCAAATACGTCAGGTAAGTCCCGCCACGGGATCCCCGTTCTCATGCGGTAAAGAATACCTTCGAAAGTAAGACGATACTCTTCCTTGTTGTAGACAAGTCCATTTTGTTGCATGAATAAAAATAGCTTATTCCACAAAGAAGCTGGTAACATCGTTCTCGGCATGATGGTCTCAAGGTAACCGTTTTTTGGCAAAAACAAGAATACCAGATTATCATGCCGTTCAAGTTTCCTTCACAAAACGTCCACAGCCCCTAGATAGTACGTCATGAAATGATATCTGTTATGAGTATTGTCCATTTCATGTACAGGGCAAACGGGTCTAAATTAACCAATTAATTTTTTTGAGATACTTTTGCTCATTTCAGTACGTTATTAATGGCTGATTGTAGTTTATCATGGGGTTTTCCATCTCCAATTACCCTGAAACAGCACGATGAAAGCGACCTCTATCAGTCACACCTTCGGGCATCTCAGTGATCCTCGAGTCAATCGAACTCAGCGCCACTCGCTTATCGATATTCTCACTATCTCAATTTGTGCCATCATCTGCGGCTGTGAGAATTTCAATGACATTGAAGAACATGGAAAAACCAAAGAAGACTGGTTCCGGCAATTTCTGGCGTTACCTAATGGAATACCCAGTCATGATACCTTCAACGATGTCCTCAACCGACTCAATCCGCACGAGTTTGGCCACGCCTTTACGCCTTTACGCCTTTACCGCGTGGGTGAAAAGTCTGGCTAACCTGACCAAAGATATTATTGCGTTAGATGGCAAAACGATGCGGAGCACACTGGATAAGGCCAAGGATGTCCCAGCTATCCATCTGGTGAGTGCCTAGTCGGTCGCCAATCAGCTTTGTTTTGACCAAGTGAAAGTGTCGGACAAATCTAATGAGATCACCGCGCTCCCCAAGCTGCTGGCCTTGCTGGATATCGAAGAGGCGACAATCACGATTGATGCGATGGGCTGCCAGTATCAGATAGCGGAGCAGATTGTGGCAGGTCAGGCGGATTATGTGTTGGCACTGAAAGGCAATTTTATGAGGATATCAAGCTGTTTTAGATACTCATCTGATCAATCACTTTGCCGGGATAGTACATGGCCGAAACCGATGTGTCGAGGGGGATCATGGGCATATAGAACAGCGGCAGGTATGGCTGGTCAACGATGTTGACTGGCTGAAAGAACGCCATCCACAATGGAAAACACTGGGCGGAATTACCGTGGTTGAATCTCATCGGGAAGTCAAAGGGAAAGCGGAGACGTATGAGCGACGTTACTACATCACCAACCATCAGGCCAGAACCGCCCAGTTTATCGCGTATGCAATACGCAACCATTGGCACATTGAATCGAAATTACACTGGTAGTTGGATGTGAGTTTCAATGAAGATAAAAACCGCCTGAGGAGTGGATACGGTGCGGAAAATCTCGCCTTAATGAATAAAATCGCGTTAAACCTGCTGAAAAATGAGAAAACGGTTAAGGTGAGCATCAAAACCAAGCGGCATAAAGCAGGCTGGGATAATAGTTATATGCTGAAAGTCCTTACGGTGGGTTTTCCATCAGTATAATTTAGACCCGTTTGCCCTGAGACTCAAAACTCAAATCTCAAATCTTTAAAAAATACAATTTAAGTTAATAAGATAAATTACCTGCATTACTGTTATAATCGATAACCCGATTTTCCACCTGTTCTTATGAAATCGAAGATAACACTTTCTGAGTCTGAACGAATTACATTGCAACAACTGGCCTTGAATCACCCACACCGGGACGTCCGTACGCGAGGAACGGGTTTGCTCATGCTTGCCAGAGGCGTCAAGCCGTCCCAGATCACCGCTGAGATAGGATGCAGTCTCCGGGTTATCTACAACTGGGTTCACACATGGCACAATTGCGGGATTGCGGGATTATTAGGGGGTCATGCCGGCGGCCGATATCTCGCCATGACGCCTGAAATGATTGCCACTGCGGTCGAAGCGGCCAGCGCAGAATCCCTGACGCTCGCCCGAATAGCTCAGTGCGTTGAGGCAAAGCAGGGTTCCCTGCCCTGTACGCTTGAAACGCTGGCGAATACCCTGAAAAAGCAGGGTCTCACCTATAAACGAACCCGCCTGTCGCTTAAAAAAAGCGCAACGAAACGGAGTTTGCTGAAAAATCCGCCTTGCTGAGCAAAATTAAGACCGGAGCACAGTTAGGCCATTACCGACTGGTCTATTTTGATGAGGCCGGTTTTGCCGCGTCCCCTCCGGTGCAATATGGCTGGAGTCCACGGGGTAAGCCCCATGAGACTGAGCCTCAAGCCCATGGCAGATGGTCAGTTCTGGGGGCGTTAAATTACACGGACAACATTTTTATATTATTTTTTTCTTATCATTAATAATTAGTCATAAATATAGGGGAGTCATTTGCTCAACCTTAATACTTATTATTTTTTTAGCTTTGCAATTAGGATTTAATGAGACTATCTCTTTAAATGTTTTTCATGATTTGTCAATTCCTTTTGGCGGAATAACTAAAGTAATAATTTCAATATTTTCATCACCCATGATTGTTGAATTTGTTTTAGGGATCTTTTGTTATTATTGTTTAAAATATATAAGAAGTGATTTTCTGAAGCTTCAAGAAGTTAGATTTATTCTTATTTCGTTGGTATCTTGTTGCTTTGTGATTCTTCTTTCTGAATCTACTTTCAAAGGTCATGGTATTCACAAATGGGGATTCATTAGCTTTATGTTAATATTTCTATTTGTTTTATATGAGAGAATTTTTAGTATAAAAAAAATGAAATCACTGTTTTTTTTAGGTGATATATCATACTCCATATATATGACTCACATAATAATTATAAATTTTTTATATAGAGATGAGTTATATTTTAATTTAAATGGAATTCCTAAATTTATATTTTATATTTTTGTGACAATTATATTTTCCACATTAACTCATTTTTTTATTGAAAAGCCATCAATCAATCTATGTCGTAATATTTTGAGAAAAATAAAAAGAACCAATAAATGAACATTATTCATTTGATTGTTCCTGAATTCAGTAACTCTATTGGGATAACATCCCCATCGCTCTATTCGACAAGATAGAGGTTGGTACTATACACTTAGTAGAAAAAACACACGCAGCAGAAATGGATACTGTAGAAAATTACAACTACATCCGTAACAATTTGATCAAACCATGCTAAACATCGTCCTATTCGAACCAGAAATCCCGCCTAATACAGGCAACATCATCCGCCTGTGTGCCAACACAGGCTGTCAACTTCATTTAATCCAACCTTTGGGTTTCACATGGGATGACAAGCGCCTGCGTCGTGCAGGATTGGATTACCATGAGTTTGCCAATATCAAACAACATCACGATTACAACGCATTCCTGGAAAGTGAAGGACTCAGTTCAGTCAATTCACAATCTTCTTCTGGAGCACGTCTATTTGCCTTAACCACAAAAGGCACTCCAGCTCACAGTAATGTAAGTTATCGTGATGGTGATTATCTGATGTTTGGCCCGGAAACCCGTGGTTTACCACCTTATGTGTTAGATAACATGCCCGCAGAACAAAAAATCAGAATACCCATGCTACCAGATAGCCGTAGCATGAATCTGTCCAATTCTGTTGCTGTGGTCGTGTTTGAAGCATGGCGACAACTGGGTTATCCTGGTGCGTTATTGCGGGATTAATATATAACATTCAGCGCCTAATCCGCGCTGAATGTCCTATCTATTGATGATGATAAAGAAGGAACAAAATTTCAAATCCCATCCCCGTTCTCAAATCCATTATTGATACCATTAAAGAGCTGGTTCATATCCAGTGATGGCTTATCACTTTCCGGCTTTCCGACAATCCGCGCCGGTACGCCCGCCACTGTGGTATGTGGTGGAACTGGCCTTAATACAACAGACCCTGCCCCAATTTTTGCGCCGCGACCAATCTCGATATTTCCGAGGATCTTAGAACCCGCTCCAATCATCACCCCTTCACGTACTTTCGGATGACGATCTCCGCTAGTTTTACCTGTTCCCCCAAGAGTCACAGATTGCAAAATGGATACATCATTCTCAACAACCGCCGTCTCACCTATCACAATGCCGGTTGCATGGTCCAGCATGATACCGCAGCCAATTTTCGCGGCAGGATGGATATCTACACCAAATGAAACTGAGATCTGGTTTTGCAGATAGATTGCCAATGCGTTGCGCTCTTGTTTCCACAACCAATGTGCGATGCGGTAGGCCTGTAGTGCATGGAAACCCTTAAGGTAAAGTAATGGAGTAGAGTACTTGTCTACCGCCGGATCACGCAATCGGACAGCTTTGATATCACGTGCTGCCGATTCAATCATCTTAGGGTCACTGCGATACGCGCTTTCAACGACTTCTCTGACTTCAATGGGAGGCATAATCGGGGTTGCCAGCTTATTTGCCAGCATGTAACTCAGGGCACTACCAAGATTTTCATGCTTGAGTAGTGTCGCGTGAAAAAAACTGGCTAACATGGGTTCACAGTCTGCCAGCGCTTTTGCCTCATTTTTTATATTTTTCCAGACTTCGTTCAGTTCTTCTCGCGACATATCAGTCGTTCCTATCATTGCTTAAGAATGAGAGCTTTCTCCTTCATCTCTTGTAGCTCTTCCCAATAGTGCTTGAGCAGCTTCAATCACATTTTTATCGCAGTACAGTATCTGGTAAATCTGTTCTGTAATAGGTAGTTCAACGCCTACTCTTTCCGCCAGCGCACGAACTTCTTTGGTGTTGCGATACCCTTCAACCACTTGCCCAATCTCGTATTGAGCATCATCAACATTGATTCCCTGCCCCAACATCATGCCAAAACGACGGTTACGGGATTGGTTGTCAGTACAGGTCAGGACGAGATCACCTAATCCAGCCATGCCCATGAATGTAGATGGGTCAGCCCCTAATGCCACTCCGAGGCGGCTCATCTCTGCCAATCCGCGGGTAATCAATGCCGTGCGAGCATTCGCGCCAAATCCCATACCATCAGAGATACCCGCACCAATTGCAATAACATTTTTTATTGCACCGCCGAGTTGTACCCCAATGAAATCAGGGTTTTTATATACCCGGAAGCTTTTGCCACAATGGAAAAGCTGCTGGAGTTCCTCGCCAAATTCAGGTGTTGTAGCAGAAACGGCGATCGCGGTTGGTAAACCTGCCGCCAGTTCTTTTGCGAATGTCGGGCCAGAGACGACTGCCAATGGGATTTCATTGCCTAATATCTCACGAGCCACATCTTGTAATAAGCGCCCTGTTTCAGCTTCTAGGCCCTTAGTTGCCCAAACAATGCGGCTATCATGTTGCAAATGTGGTTTTATCTGCTGTAAGACATTACCGAAAACGTGGCTGGGAACCACTATCAGGATATTCTGGCTGGCTGATACCGCGCTCTTCAGATCAGCTTCAAGCAGTAAGCTATCAGGGAAAGAAACATCCGGCAAAAATGCCTGATTGCAACGTGCTTGTTGCAAGGCATGAATGTGCTCAGGGTTATGTCCCCAGAGCACAACCTCATGCCCATTGCGCGCCAACGTAATGGCTAAGGCGGTGCCGTATGAACCGGCACCGATCACTGTCATACAAACAGTATTCATTAGGCTTCCTGTTCTGCCTCATTAGGCTGAGATTCAGCCTGCTGTTGCAGGTAGTTCATGAACAAAGCATCAAAGTTAACTGGAGCCAGGTTCAGTTGTGGGAAAGTACCACGTCCGACCAGACTGGTGATACATTCACGAGCATATGGGAACAGGATGTTCGGGCAATATGCGCCTAAGCAATGTGCCAGTTGGGTTCCTTCGATACCATCAATAGAGAAAATACCCGCTTGCTGAACTTCACACAGAAATGCGGTTTCTTCTCCTAATGTCGCCGTAACGGTGACACGCAGAACAACTTCATAGACTCCCTGAACCAATTCACTGGAAGCCGTATCCAGATCCAATTTGACTTCCGGTTGCCAATCCTGCTGGAAAATCTGAGGCGCTTTTGGTGCTTCGAAAGAAACATCTTTCGTGTAAATACGCTGGATCTGGAAAGCCATTTCTGTGCTGTTTTGTTCTGACATAATAATTACCTTTTTCAGACGTCCTTATTAAACCTTCGATAATGCAAGCATTCTGCTTGCACCTAAACTCGTTATCGCTATCGCTTGCCTCGGGCCAATGGCAAGTTTTCACCCGCCCACCCGGCAACTCCCTCTTTCAGGGAATAAACCTGCTCAAAGCCGACACGAACCAAATTTTCTGCCGGTGTTCTGGATTCCAATCCATTCGCTGAAACAACAATGACAGGCTGTTTTTTGTGTTTTTCCAGCTCACCCAGATTATTATCTTTAATCTCGGATGGTGTCAGGTTAACGGCACCAATAATATGCCCTCTGCGGAAATCGTCACGGGAGCGTAAATCCACGACGATAGCATCTTCCTTATTGATCAAATGAATAGCTTGTGCACGGGTGATCTCTTTACTCTTGGAGAACACACTTTTTGCCGTCATGACGATGACAGCCACCAGCAATGCAATCCAAACAAGACTCAGGATCGTGTTCCGGCTAATAAATTGCATGATTTCTTGCAGCATGGAGGGCAACAACTCCCGTTAGTTAATAACAAATATCTAAGGTAGCAGAGTATACCTGTGTGTTGCGTCAATTACAGCCAATTAGCACTAACACTATGCACATTTGTGCAGATTTTGCGGAGAGTTTCGAGAAAAATTAAAAAATACACCGAGAAGTTCTTAATTGTAATACGTCATTAAAATATTCCATGTCACATTGAGCCGGGGCAGGATCTTCGACAATATATGAACTAAATTAACTAAAACTCATATTGACGATAAAAAACAGGCTGTTCTCTGGTCAGGGGCAAGTCCTCATGAAATAATCGGGCACTATATAACAGAAAAAAAGATAGCAGAAAGGCATAGCAGCAGGGTATTCAATAAGATGGCTGAAAGTAAGGACCTAAAGCGCCGTGCGAATCGGCAGAAGCAATATCAGTGGCAAAAGAAAACCGGAGTGTTATCGCTCTGTGTCTTGTTGTTCGCCTTTTTCAGCCTCAGTATAAGCGCTTTCGCCAACCAAATCTCAGAGAATAAAAATCAGCTCAAAGATATTCAACAGGATATTGCCGAGAAAGAGAAAAGTGTAAAACAACAACAAAAACAACGCACCGACCTCGTTAATCAATTGAAAGAACAAGAAAGCACGATCTCAGAAGTAGGCCGATCTCTGCACGGTACACAGGCTCGCCTGAATAAACTGGGAAACGAACTCTCATCAATGAATACAAATATCAAACGGCTGCAAACGCAACAAAAAGAACAACGTAAATTACTTGCCAGTCAATTAAATGCCGCATTTCGGCAAGGAAATCACCAAGGATTAGAGTTGTTGCTCAATGGCGAAGAAACTCAACGCAAAGAACGTATTCTTGCTTATTACAGTTACTTGAATCAGGCACGCCAAGAAACTATCTCCAAACTGCAAAAAACAACAGAAGAACTTAACCAGCAAAAAAAATTACAACTGGAAAAACAAAGCGAACAAAAAGTAATACTGAACAACCAGAAGCAACAGAAACAAAAAATGGAAGTTGCCCGAACCGCACGACAAAACACGTTAACAGTGCTCGAATCTTCATTGAAAAAAGATCAACAGAGTCTGACGGAGCTTAGGCAAAATGAAACCAGCTTGAGAAATAAAATTGCCAAAGCTGAACGAGAAGCCAAAGCCCGTGCTGAACGTGAGGCTCGTGAGGCTGCTCGCGTCCGTGCTCAAGTTGCCGCTAAACAGAAACAGGCTCAGCAAAAAGGCGCCAGCTATAAACCTACAGAAGATGAACGTGCTCTCATGGCCCGGACAGGTGGTCTTGGGCGTCCGGCAGGGCAAGCAATCTGGCCTGTACGCGGCAGTGTCATCCATAGTTTTGGTGAAGCAATACAGGGTGAATTGCGCTGGAAAGGCATTGTTATCGCCGCCGCAGAAGGTACAGAAGTGAGAGCCATCTCAGATGGGCGCGTATTACTGGCAGATTGGTTGCAAGGCTATGGTTTGGTTGTCGTGATTGAGCACGGTAAAGGTGACATGAGCCTTTACGGCTACAACCAAAGCACACTCGTCAAAGTTGGGCAGCAAGTTCGGGCTGGTCAGCCAATCGCACTGGTCGGCAGCAGCGGCGGACAAAAACAACCTTCACTGTACTTTGAAATTCGTCGTCAGGGGCGGGCTGTTAATCCATTACCGTGGTTAGGTAAATAGGATAAAACACAACATAGGATGAATATACTAATGATGAAGATGCAGTATCTATTAATAAAACATGTTAGTTCGCTAACTCTGTTATTTTGGATACTGCTACTCGTCATATCATTGACGTTTACCTTGAATGCCCACGCTGCACGCTTAGCCATTGTCATTGATGATGTTGGTTATCGTGTTAATGAGGAAAACAAGATATTACAAATGCCCGTTGCGATTTCTATCGCAATACTACCCAATTCTCCACACGGCAGGAAAATGGCAGAAAAAGCCCATCAACAAGGGCGGGAAGTGTTGATCCACCTGCCGATGGCACCACTAAGCAAACAACCTTTGGAAAAAAACACCCTGCATCCGGCCATGAGTCAGGAAGAAATTGGTCGTATTATTCAAGATGCGATACAGAAAATTCCCCATGCTGTTGGCATGAATAACCATATGGGTAGTGCAATGACATCCAATCTCCGTGGCATGGAAAAAGTGATGCAAATATTATCTCGTCACCATCTCTATTTTCTGGATAGTGTCACGATTGGGAATACACAAGTTACTAAAGCAGCAATAGGAACATCCGTTCCAGTCATCCGCCGAAATGTTTTTTTGGATAATGTTCAATCCGAAGCTGAAACAAAACATCAACTCAACCGGGCAATTGCCCTTGCCCGTAAACAAGGTGTTGCTATTGCTATTGGGCATCCGCACCCAACAACTGTACGCGCCTTACAGCAAACTCTTGCAACATTACCCAGTGATATTGAGTTGGTAACACCTAGCATGTTACTAAGCCATAGACCTACAAATAAGAACAACCAACAAATAGCACGCAAGTGTAAGCCTGGCGAATCAGAGCCAGTCACTCAGTTGGCTTATATCAAGATGATAGGAAAAGAATTAGCTAACAATATCGTCATCAATACCTTAAATCAGCACATTCAAAAACTCTTGGGTAATGCCCCAAAACAAGAAGCTTCCGATCTCTTAGATAAGGCAGAAAGAAACCAAACAAAGAAAAACAAAGCAGCAGACAAGCTAAAATCACAGCAAAAAAATGTTCACACAGGCACCCATAAAACAAGCGTCCATAAAACAAGGGACGCCTGTTCTAACCTTTAACTTCTTTTTAGGTAGTTAAAATTTTTAATCCCAATTTAGGATCACTTTGCCAGATTGCCCTGACCGCATGATATCAAAGCCTTTCTGGTAATCATCAATCGGGAATTGATGAGTAATAATCGGAGTCAGATCTAAGCCAGATTGGATCAACGCTGCCATCTTGTACCATGTTTCGAACATCTCACGTCCATAAATACCTTTGATAAACAGCCCCTTAAAGATGACCTGATTCCAATCTATCGCCATGTCTGAAGGTGGAATGCCCAATAATGCAATGCGTCCACCATGATTCATGGTATTAAGCAAAGTACGGAACGCAGGTGGTGCGCCGGACATTTCCAGTCCAACATCAAAACCTTCTGTCATTCCCAACTCAGCCATCACATCAGTCAAATTTTCTTTGCTGACATTCACGGCACGGGTAACGCCCATTTTACGCGCTAATTCAAGGCGATATTCGTTCACATCCGTAATCACGACATGGCGGGCACCGACATGCTTACACACCGCCGCCGCCATAATCCCGATGGGACCAGCGCCGGATACCAGTACATCTTCCCCGACCAAATCAAAAGACAGCGCTGTGTGTACCGCATTACCAAAAGGATCAAAAATAGCCGCCAACTCATCCGGAATATTGTCTGGAATTTTAAAGGCATTAAATGCCGGAATTACCAGATATTCAGCAAAAGCGCCCTCACGGTTCACACCAACGCCAGTGGTATTACGGCATAAATGAGTACGGCCTCCACGGCAGTTACGGCAATGTCCACAGGTGATATGCCCTTCACCGGAAACGCGATCACCAATTTTGAATCCTTTTACTTCCTGACCAATCGCAACCACTTCACCGACATATTCGTGCCCTACCACCATCGGAACAGGGATCGTTTTCTGGGACCAATCATCCCAGTTATAGATGTGAACATCCGTACCACAAATGGCCGTTTTACGTATTTTAATCATCACATCATTGTGCCCAAGCTCCGGAATGGGCACATCCGTCATCCAAATCCCTTCTTCTGACTTTAATTTTGATAGTGCTTTCATAGTGATACCTTATGCAATGACGGCCAATTGCTTGCCAATGCGTGTAAACGCCGCCACCACTTGCTCAATTTGTTCTTCAGTATGGGCTGCTGAAATCTGGGTTCGAATACGCGCTTGGCCTTTAGGAACAACCGGATAGAAGAATCCAATCACATAGATGCCTTCTTTCAGCAATTCAGCCGCAAATTCTTGGGCTAATTTCGCATCACCCAACATGACAGGGATAATCGCATGATCTGCTCCTGCTAAAGTGAAACCTGCGGCAGTCATTTTCTCACGGAACAGATTCGCATTTCTCCAAAGACGCTCACGCAGGTCATCTCCATTTTCCAACATCTCCAGCACCTTGATAGATGCAGAAACAATGGCAGGAGCCAGTGAGTTGGAGAACAGATAAGGGCGTGAACGCTGACGCAGCCACTCAACAACTTCTTTACGTGCAGCGGTATAACCACCCGACGCGCCACCCAGAGCCTTACCCAGCGTACCCGTGATAATATCGACACGTCCCATGACATCACAATATTCATGTGTGCCACGGCCATTTTTACCAACAAAACCAACTGCATGTGAATCATCCACCATGACCAATGCACCAAATTCATCAGCCAGATCACAGATGGATTTCAAATCAGCAATCACTCCGTCCATTGAAAAGACGCCATCTGTTGCGATCAGAATATTTTGCGCACCTTCGGCCTTCGCTTTCTCCAACTGCGCTCTCAATTCCTGCATGTCATTATTGGCATAACGGTAACGTTTCGCTTTGCATAAACGGATACCATCAATGATGGAAGCGTGGTTCAAAGCATCAGAAATAATGGCATCTTCCGGCCCAAACAGCGTTTCAAACAGGCCACCATTGGCATCAAAACACGAGGAGTACAGAATGGCATCTTCCAAGCCTAAAAATTCAGCTATCTTAGTTTCTAATTCTTTATGGGAGTCTTGCGTACCACAAATAAAACGAACGGATGCCATACCAAAACCGTGACTATCCATTCCTGCTTTTGCAGCAGCGATCAGGTCAGGGTGATTAGCCAAACCTAAGTAGTTGTTGGCACAAAAATTAATGACTTGGTTACCCTCTGCGACAGCAATATTGGCATCCTGGGAAGATGTGATAATACGTTCAGTTTTAAATAAACCTTCAGAGCGGGTTTGTTCCAATTGCTCATTAATTTGCTGGTAAAATGACGCTGACATTTTTCTCTCCTGAGTACCTAAGTAAGTGGAAGGCTTGGCGTATTTTACTGATAGATGCTGCCAGTGACGACACACCAAGAAAGATAAAATGTAACTTTGTAAAGCCGATCACAGCTCGAAGTCTGTTCTGAGACAATATTTCAGGATATTCCCCTGTTTAACCTACTGTCGTCAGTAGGGTTAAGTGCTATTATACGCGCCAAAGATATACCAACTGACTATTTAGAGGTGAGCCAAATGATTATTGTCACTGGTGGCGCAGGGTTTATTGGCAGCAATATTGTCAAGGCACTGAATGACGAAGGCTATAAGGATATTCTTATTGTTGATAACCTGAAAGACGGCACAAAGTTCGTCAATTTAGTTGATTTGGATATCACCGATTATATGGATAAGGAAGATTTCATTGCCAGCATCATTGCCGGTGATGATTTAGGTGATATTGATGCCGTTTTCCATGAAGGTGCATGCTCATCCACAACGGAATGGGATGGTAAGTATATGATGGACAATAATTATCAGTACTCCAAAGATGTATTGCATTATTGCCTTGAGCGCCAAATCCCGTTCCTGTATGCCTCTTCTGCCGCAACTTACGGTGGCCGCAGTGATAATTTCATTGAAGAGCGTCAATACGAAAAACCTCTCAACGTTTATGGTTATTCCAAATTCCTGTTTGACCAATATGTTCGCGATATTTTGCCTCATGCAGATTCCCAGATTTGTGGATTCCGTTATTTCAACGTGTATGGGCCGCGCGAAGGGCATAAAGGTAGCATGGCCAGTGTCGCCTATCATTTAAATGATCAGATCCACCAAGGGCAAAATCCGAAATTATTTGCCGGTAGCGAAAATTTCCGGCGCGATTTTGTCTATGTCGGCGATGTTGCCGCAGTCAATCTATGGTTCTGGAAAAACAATGTATCCGGCATTTTTAACTGTGGAACAGGTCGTGCTGAATCTTTCCAGGCTGTTGCCGATGCCGTTACTGAATTCCATACAGAAAAATCTCCGGTTGTGGAATACATCGATTTCCCGGAAAAATTAAAAGGTCGCTACCAGAGTTTTACTCAGGCAGATCTGACCAAACTTCGTGCTGCTGGCTATAACAAACCGTTCAAAACCGTTGCCGAAGGTGTCACTGAATATATGCAATGGCTCAATCAGGATAATTAATCGACGTCTATGAAGATACTGGTGATCGGCCCATCATGGGTGGGTGACATGATGATGTCACAAAGCCTCTACCGTACTTTGAAGGCTTTGTACCCGAATGCAGAAATTGATGTGATGGCGCCGGCATGGTGCCGTCCATTACTGGCAAAAATGCCAGAAGTGAATCAAGCACTCGCCATGCCGCTTGGTCATGGTGCACTTGCCTTGGGTGAGCGCCGCCATCTCGGAATCACATTGCGTGAAAATAAATATAATCGCGCCTATGTGTTACCCAACTCATTCAAATCTGCACTCGTGCCTTTCTTCGCCAATATCCCGTTACGTACAGGCTGGCGTGGTGAAATGCGTTATGGGCTGCTGAATGACATCCGAGTCCTGAATAAAAATGCTTTTCCACTCATGGTACAGCGCTATGTTGCTCTCGCGTATGAAGGGAAAAACATACATAGCGCCGATGACATTCCACCGCCTCTCTTGTGGCCGCAGTTAACCGTCAATGACGAAGATATTGCAGAATCGACCTCGGCTTTCAATATTGCCGATCACCGCCCTATTATTGGCTTTTGCCCAGGTGCTGAATTCGGCCCGGCTAAACGCTGGCCGCATTATCACTATGCCGCGCTTGCCGAACAATTAATTACCCAAAAGGGCTATCAGATTCTGCTATTTGGTTCCGCCAAAGATCATGAAGCGGGTGAAGATATTCGTACTCTTTTAAGTGATGATGCCCGCGAAGATTGCCTCAATCTGGCGGGGAAAACGTCACTTGAGCAAGCAGTCAATATCATCGCAGCTTGTGATGCCATCGTGACGAACGATTCAGGTCTGATGCACGTTGCAGCAGCCTTAAATCGTCCGTTGGTGGCACTATATGGCCCAAGCAGCCCTGATTTTACTCCCCCTCTTTCAGATAAGGCTGAAGTGATCCGTCTGATTACGGGCTATCATAAAATCAGAAAAGGTGACAGTGATGGCGGTTATCATCAAAGCTTGATTGATATTCAACCTGAAAAGGTTTTAGCTTCATTAGAGACACTGCTACAGGTGGAGAGTCAGCATTAATGCGTGTTTTACTGGTAAAAACATCTTCAATGGGCGATGTGTTACATTCTCTGCCAGCATTAACTGATGCTAAAAAACATTTTCCGGACATTCGATTTGATTGGGTGGTGGAAGAAGGATTTGCTCAAATTCCAACCTGGCACAGTGCAGTCGAAAATGTTATTCCCGTCGCGATTCGCCGTTGGCGGAAAAATTGGTTCAGAAAAGATATTCGTGAAGAGCGAGCGCTATTCCGAAAACAACTACAACAGCACCAATATGACGCCATTATTGATGCCCAAGGGCTGTTAAAAAGTGCTTTTTTGGTGACTCGGTTAGCTCATGGCCCAAAACATGGCTACGACAAAAAAAGCATCCGCGAACCTATCGCCAGCTTCTTCTACGATCATCGTCATGCCGTTAGTAAACAACAACATGCGGTTGAGCGCATTCGGGCCTTGTTTGCTGATAGCTTGGGCTATAAAAAGCCATCGGAACAAGGTGACTATGCCATTGCCCGCCATTTTCTGAATCAACAAACAGAAAACCAAGGCCATTATCTCGTTTTCCTACATGCAACTACCCGCGATGAAAAACACTGGCCTGAAAATCATTGGCGACAACTTATCGCAGAACTCCAAACAACAGGACTGCGCATCAAACTCCCCTGGGGTGCAGAGCATGAGCATCAACGGGCATTACGGTTGGCGGAAGGATTTTCTCATGTTGAAGTATTGCCTAAACTGACTCTCGCAGAAGTCGCCCAGATCCTTGCTGACGCACGAACGGTGGTTTCCGTCGATACAGGGCTAAGCCATCTGACAGCCGCGCTTGATAGACCTAATATCACCCTATTTGGCCCGACAGATCCCGGTTTGATCGGTGGATATGGTAAAGAGCAACATTCTCTAAAATCGGCGGATAATACGATGCAAAGCATCACACCATCGGAGGTTATGTTGCTCTTACAGCAAGTGTTAAAAAAGCACTTTTCCCAGTTGTAATGTTTCACACCAACGGCTTTTATACTCAAACGTAGGATTACCCAAGGAGTAACGCATGGTTTTGCCACCTTGCTGACACAGTGCTTTTGCTTCTTGGATATTTACCCACATCAAAACGCTACCCACACTGAGATGGGCATATTCTGCATCATAGCCACCATTAATGGCATCAAAAGAGATCCATTTGGGGCTATCTGCCTTCAAAACAAAATCATAAGCACAGGGTTTGCCGTTGATCAGTAACACATTGCCAAATATATGTTCACGAAGTTCTGTATAGATTTCAACCAGATGTTGTTTTTGTTCTTCAGAATGACTGTAGTTCCAACGTTTCTGGTATAGATCGATATAGATATTCACTAACTCTTCGGCACTAAACTCACTTGAAGAACGAATTTCCCCTCCGGCTCGCTTGAATTTATTGATCTCGTTGCTGCGATTACGGCGAGTTTTGTAAGAGAAACTGTCTTTGATAAGACAAATTTTTCGTTTATTTAGCCGAGGATTATAGCTGGTGTTCAGGAAATTATCTTTATGTATTGGGGATAATCTCTTTGATTTTATTGGCAAAAATAGCTTAGCGTCTGTTGTGATAGGGAAAATAATTTCATCATATGAAACTGGATATTTAGTTTGCACATTTTCAATTAAGTCATTGTTATTTAAAGAAAAAAAAGCCCCTTTAATTACATTCCCTGTTTTTTTAATATAAAAGCAGAGCTTTTCATCAAGATGTCTATTCAGAAAAGATATAATGTTGGGGTGTGTTGATACACATCCTCCAAACAGATCATAAGCCTCTTTATATTGTTTAAAATCGCAGGTTTTCCATCCAAAAAGAAATGGCTTTATTTTTTCCATCATAACTCCACTAAATTACTTTAGTTTTAATATAAAATTACTTAACAAAGGATTTTATATTACCAAAGACAAAATGAATAATATGATTCAGTTAATAAATTATATTACTGGAAAATATAAAACTATATTACATTTTATATAGTTACTGATAGCTCAGACTATAAAAACCGTCAGAGCAGGGTAATTCGCTATTTTCTAACAATGGTTATGGAAAAGAGCAACATTTCCTAAAATCTCTGGATAATACGATACAAAATATTACGCTATCGGAAGACATGTTGCTCTTATAAAAGATTTTAACTTTTTCGAGGTAAAGTGGACTTAGCTAGTTCTCTGAAAGCATCTTCGAATTCGTTTTTGAATTTTTCATAATTCATACTTTCTTTAGACCACTCAATAGCATTTTTACTCATTGACTCATACAAAGATGGCTCCTTGAGTAAACGTTCAATCGCATCAGCACAATCAATATGCGAAAGCAACTTAGGTTCTGTTAATTTATCGTTAATGGGATCATACACTTGATGAGGAAAATCTATATCAATACCAGCTAGTTTTTCATGTTCATCAATTGATACCGTGGGTTTTAGACCAATCCCACAATATCCATCTTTAATGGCCTCTGGCTGGCCATCAACTAAAGGAAAAATTACTGGTACTGCATTGCTGAGAGCTTCGATGCATGATAAACCAAATGCTTCAGTTACAGGAGTACTCATATAGACATCAATTTTTTCATAAAATTTCTTCATATCTGATTGATATCCCACAAAATCCACAAAATCCACAATATTCAAATCAGACGCTAACTCTTTCAATTGAAGTTCACAGTTTCCACTTCCTGCAATAAATAATTTTGCATTAATCCCCCTCTTCTTAAGTTCATCCAATACTAACAAGGAAATACTGATTCCTTTCAAGCCGACTAAGCGAGATGCTGTACCTAAGACTATATGTTTTTTATTGATAATTTTCTTTGAAATTGTTACTGGTTGCATATCCAACCGATTCAATACAGTAAAGATTTTCTTCTTGAAAGAATACTTAAGCTGCATTACTCTTTTGGATGCATGACTATTTGAGATAATGGCATCCAACATATTAAGGAAACCAAGTGTTCTATTATTTAAGGCATAACGCCAGCCACAACCACAATCATAATAAATAAATGATTTACATTTAGGTTTCATGAATAGCTTGGGAACAAAATCCCAAACAATGACACAATCTGCATTAAATCTGTTGATTTTAAAATTCAATATATATTTTCTGATAAATGTTGGCCACTTAGCTTCATAGGCATCAAATACTCTATTAACCCTATATACAGCAATCCCTGACAAGGTTGAAGCCACATGTTCATTAATAGAATTGCTTAGACATAAGACTATATTTTTGTAACTACTATTTTTAATATATTTTACAAAGCGTTTTTCAACACCACCAAACCCCTGTAAATTAATAAGATGAACAATCTTCATAATGTTTCCTAAATTAACATTTAGCATACTAAGCACAAATAAAATAAGAGTTTTTGAAAAAACCGCACATTTAAAAAATATTCATAATACGGTTTTTATAACATCATTTTAGTGTAAAAATAAATGTTTATTTTCAAGGGATGGATTAGATAAATAAATGAATTTTTTCAAAAACACCACCGTTACTATAGAAAACTACTGCTCATTCCAGTTCGTAAATAAATGCAATATTGTCGTATGATAATTTACCTCAAAATCACCTGATTAGACTAGCTTTTTAAAGTAAAATTTGCTATATTTATTTATACTGATATCTAGTGTGGTCTATATTTCTAACGTCTAAGCCATTCATTACCATATTAAAACTTTCTCTTTCCCTCCAATCTTGTAACCTTTGTAGAAATAGGCAAGTTGAAAGGATTTTTGGCAATTTTTGTAATAATAGTTAGGAAAACCAGCCTTATCTGCCCAGTGTTTTGTACACACTCAGCCTGGTAATTGTATCAACAAGTCATTTTCCTCATTAATCATTTTTTAGTGTTAAATGCCATTTCTGCCCTAATTTGTAATCCCATTCTTCAGGGAGAATCAGATCTAGTCCATTACATGGCGTAAATGTTATCTCTCCAAAATAAATTGTATCTCCCAATAGATAAAAATCAACCCTACAATAATCAAAACCGTTAGATAACTTCTCAGCTAAGTATATCAATTCTTTCAACTTTCTAGGTTTTTCTAATTTAAAATTAGTATTTTTACATCCCATAACAAATGGCTGTAATACCCATTCCCTATCATATACATTTATAAACCTCTCTTTTCCAAATCTATTAAATTGAATTTCAAAAAACTCTACCCTTCCGCCAAAACAATGCAACTTATAATCTTCTGGCAAAAAATTATTATTTTCCTCTCCGAAAATATCTAAATATTCTTCACATATTACCTTAGGTTGAATGTTTTTATAATGCCATTCTCTAGTTCTTTTATACATGTCATTTTTCAGATGAAAATTAATCTTTTTATTTGCTTTTTTATAATCAAATAATGATTTGTTTTTACATATTATAACACTGCCAGCATCATGATTACACTTCAATACAAATTTATCTGGAAAACAATCATATTCTATGTCTTTTGTATTTTCATAAAAACCTAATAATTTTATTAGGTATTTTTCTCCTATAGTTCTTTTAACATACTCTCTGACTTTAAGCTTATCAGCTAATTCAGTATATAGCGGATTTCTATCCATTAATATTCTATAATTAACCTTTTCATTAAAAGTCTGCGGATCATTCAAATTTAATTCCTTTTTGAACTTTTTCCTGAATAATTTTCTTCTATATTTTTCATCTGAGACAAAATGAAAATTAATTGTATTTAAGATATTTTTAAACACTTTTGATAACGACATAATTAACTCTTATATTCATATAAGAAAATAACTACCGTACTGAGTCACGGTACCCAAGATACATATTATACTATATAATCCTGTACAATGTCTTCTCATAAAAATTTCTAATTGGAAATTAATTTTTCATAAACACAATTAAGAAAAAAGAGTACATAAATATTAAAAGCCCGTAACTATATACCCCCTTCACACCACACAAACCAGAGAAATATTATTTATATCTTACGCGTAAGACCTTATTGATTTCAGATATAACCATATCTGAAGATATAACGTCCATAATATGTATTTTCTTATTTAATGACATAATTGAACCCAAAATTACCTTATGAAGCTCAGGATCTTGATACGGACCCGTTGCAAATGGAGCAGCAGTAACAAATAAACTCACTGTAGGCACCTTTAAAGCTATTGCTATATGCATAGGCCCTGTATCACCTGTAACAAGTAAATCGAGTTCATTTATTGTTTGAGTTAATTCGACTAAGGTTGTTTTTCCAACTAATTGATTAACTCTGCTATGAAACTCGCCTGGTAATAATTTAATGAATTCTTGTTGTAATTGTATATCATTAGGTGATCCTACTAATACTATTTGTGTAGTATTATCATTGTGTAAAATGTAAGATGCAACCTGAACAAAGTTCCTCACAGGCCAACAACGTTCAGATGACGATGCGCCCATTTGAAAACCAATTGATAAATGATCTTTCTTAATAGAATTAACATGACATGGAACACGCATCTCAATACAGGATTTTGACGCTGTTTCACATCCTAATGGCTTTATTAGTTCGAGCTTTCTTTGAATAATATGGCCTGTATATTCATCAACATAATTAGTCAGCCATTTCTCAATTAATTCATTTTTACTATAGTTATCCCTGAAGATAAATTTAGCACCAGACATAATGGCACTTAAATAATCATATGGATTATGTGAATGTAGTATGATTGCGATATCAGGTGTACCTGATTCTTTTATTTCCTTTAAAAGTCTCGGAACATTATTTATTTTATTATTCCATGTAATAACTCTATCCCAATCAACTCCATTCTCTAGAAATGACTTAAAGTTTTGATGACAAATCAATGTAATAAAAGCATCTTTAAATCTATTTCTAATAGAATGTATCGCAGGTGTATTCATCAAGAAATCACCCAGTGCGGTAGTGGAATAAATAATTATATTTGAGAATTTTTTTTCTTCTAATTTATTAAATTCAATTCTTGATTGAGTAAAATCAGCTTTCCTTGTATAAACCTTCAAGAAGAGATCTACCAATTTGTGCTTTAAATACTTTTCCATTCCATACCTTTTTGATATATAAATTTTACAGGCTGTTATTTAATCAATTTCATCTGGTAATACTCCGCCAGCGTCATCCCCTGCATCAAGGGTTTCAAAAACTCAAACAACCCTTCCAAATCCCGATAAAGCTGTTCAATCTGTTCTTCATCTTTAAATGTTGGACTTCCTCCCGGCATAAATTCGGAAGAATGCAGCATAAACTCAACATAATCACTGCCAGATGCTAAAGTTTGCCGGACAACCGCTTTCATCGGCTCCAAATTTCCACCTTTTGGCCGCAACCAATTAACCGATGGCGAACGCTGTTTCCCTCTCAATCGATCATATTTCTGCTTAATAAAGTTCATGACCGGAGAATGTTTATATTGAATACTCATCGGAACTTGCAGTAATGCAGAATGCCCTTCTTTGGAAATATCTTGTAAATCCATAAAATAGGCATGAGCAGGAAAACGGCTATAGTCCGTTCCACCGTTTCCATTAGGGTTTCCCTTAGTAAAGCGCCAATCAACTTTAGGGGTAACGGAACAATCTACTTGATACCCATATTCGACCAATAATTGCGCGTAATACTCATTAAATGCCCAACGGCCTGCACGATGACTCAGCATCTTTGTCTGAAGTCTTTCTTCCAGAAGATTGGTCATAAAATCAATCTTTGCTTTAATTTGCTCTTTCGGATATTCAATCAGATAAGGTTTATAACGCATATCATCATCAGTCAGGGAAACTATAGGAGGGTTGTTCCAGGCATGCAAATGCATCCCTATTTCCCCGGTATTTCTGGCAATCACATCTTTGGCAAATTCGATATAGCTATCATCCATTGCCATTTCATAGTTGGTTAGCCAGACTGGTTTGAAGCCAAAACGCTCACAGAGATCCTGAAATCTTGGCAGATAATATGTGTTTTTTGTCGAGATCTGCTCCCGATTTTGCCATAGATCATCACCTTCAGTGTCAATCGTGATAATAAAAGCGGGTAATGACATCAATATGCACCAAAATATGATAAAAATAGTTATTTCAATGGTACGCATAGCAAGCACGTAACGCAATTAGAGAATCCTAACGACGCGATTGAGTGTAAACTTTATCCAGTAAGGTAGTCCTGTTGAGGTGGCTCTCTGTGATTTTTAAATTAAGATCGCTATATGACATTGATATTCTAACGAACTCAAAAAAATGACAAAAAAAATCAATAAAATCAAACGCATTTTGGTGATTAAACTGCAACATCATGGTGATATGCTGCTAGTAACACCGGTTATCAGCACACTCACTCATCACTACCCAAATGCAAAAATTGATGTGCTCCTTTATCAAGAAACCTCACCTATGCTGGAAAATTCAACAGAGATTTCTCATATTTTTTCCATAGATCGTAAATGGAAAGAACTAAGTATCAGAAAAAAATTATGGCATGAGTGGACACTGCTCAAAACATTACGGCAACAACACTATGATTTAGTGATCAATCTTGCTGATCAATGGAGAAGTGCCTTTATCACTCGTTTTACTGGGGCACCTATTCGTCTGGCACTTGATTACCCTAAACGACAAAATTGGAAATGGCGTTTCTGCCATACTGAAGTTATACCAACAGATGATCACGATTCATTACATATTGTAGAACAAAATCTCTCTATCCTAAAACCATTGCAACTTCCTTCACTCATCACAAAAGTAACGATGAGTTATAATAGTAAAGATGCACTATGGGTAAGTGAGACGCTGGCTAAACATAAATTTCCAGAAAAATATGTCGTCATTCAACCTACATCCAGATGGTTTTTTAAATGTTGGGATGAAAAAAAAATGGCAGAAGTGATAACTTCACTACAAAAGGATGGACACAGTATTATCATTACTGCTGGCCCAGATAAACGGGAATTAGAAATGGTAAATACCATTTTGTCGTACTGCCCTAATGATAAAAAATACATCCTTTCTCTGGCAGGGGAATTAACGTTACCCAAGCTGGCTGCATTGATTGACCATGCCAAGCTATTTATTGGCGTAGACTCAGTACCAATGCATATGGCTGCTGCTCTGAAAACGCCCTGCCTTGCATTATTCGGTCCATCTAAACTAACATTTTGGAAACCTTGGCAATCTGTCGGAGAAGTGATTTGGGCTGGTGATTATGGCGACATTCCTCACCCCGACGATATAAAAACCCACACAAACAAACGTTATTTAGACCTAATACCTGTGGATGCAGTCATTTCAGCAGCAAGGAAATATATTTCATGAAACCGTTACGTTTAGCCATTGTCCGTCAAAAATATCGCCCAGATGGAGGCGCTGAACGTTTTGTGTCAAGGGCATTAGAAGCGCTAGAACACCAACAAATTGAACTTAATGTCATTACTCGTTCCTGGCAAGGTATCAGTAATCCCAATTGGCATATTCACTTATGCAATCCTATTAAATATGGAAGAATAAGCCGCGAAAGGGGTTTTGCCAAATCAGCGCGAAAATTATGGCAAAAAGAACAATTTGATTTAGTCCAAAGTCATGAGCGTATTGCTGGCTGTGACATTTATCGGGCCGGAGATGGGGTCCATAAGCGGTGGTTACTACAGCGTGCTCGTATCTTACCAAGATGGAAAGCAACGTGGCTGCTGAATGATCGATATCATCGTTATGTAATGAATGCCGAGACAGAAATGTATACAGATCCTGCCTTAAAAAAAGTGATCTGTAACGCTGAGATGGTCAAAAAAGAGATCATAGAAGAATTTGGGTTAGCTGAAGATAAAATTGTCGTTATATACAACTCAATTGATAATACAAAGTTTTTTCCGGCTGATGAGCAATCCCGCCTACAACTTAGGCAGCAATATCAAATCCCTGCGACTGCAAAATGCTTGATTTATGTTGGTTCCGGCTTTGAACGAAAAGGATTATCCGCAACCATCAACACCGTTGCCAAAACAGGTGATTATCTCTTGGTTATCGGCAAAGACAAAGAGCAGAAAAAGTATCAGGAACTTGCAAACACTTTAGGATGTACCCATCGCGTCCGTTTTATGGGGTTACAAAAAAATACACTGCCTTTTTATCAGTTGTCTGATGGTTTGCTTCTGCCAACACTCTACGATCCCTTCCCCAATGTTATCCTTGAAGCTATGGCATGTGGTTTACCTGTTATCACAAGCACAACATGTGGAGGGGCAGAATTCATCAACGAAGGAAAAAATGGTTTTATCTGTGACGCATTAGATATTGAAAAATTGAGAGATGCTGTTCATTCCATTCCTGATAATATATTCGGCACAGATATGTCAATTGCAGCCAGAAACCAGATAATCTCTGCAACCCCTGAGAATTTATCTAAACAATTAATTGATCTTTATCAACGAGTTTTAGCACAGTGAAAGAGCACATTCTTTTTATTATTGATGGGTTGCCAGGAGGAGGTGCTGAGAACGTTACCCTCCGTCTTGCGGCTGGTTTAAATCAATCAAGCTACCAAATTTCATTACTTTCACTCAATACTCAGTTGGATTATACCATTCCAGAAGATATTCATTACATTGTCAGTTCAGATAACTATCAAGGGCCATTCAGAAAGCTCAACGAGATAAACCGCAGAGCTAAAGCAATGGATAAAGTTTTATTTAAGCTTTTTCAGGAAAAAGGCCGACCTGCGCTCGTCGTTTCTAATCTGCATAAAACTGATCGTATCGTCGTTAAATCAGAAATATTAAAAAATTGTAATGTATGGCATTGTATTCATGGTATTTATTCTCAATCATATTTAAGCAACAAGAGTGGCATTTCTCATTGGATAAAAAAAAGAAAAATCCAAAAAGTTTATAAAAACAGGAATCTCATTTGCGTCTCCAAAGCCGTCGGCGACGATCTGCTAAACAATATTGCGATACAACCCAAGCAGATAAAAACCATCTACAATCCCTTTGATTTTGAGCAAATAAAAGCAAAAGCATCAGAAACCAACCCTTATCATGGTCTGGATTACATTCTACATGTTGGGCGCTTCCATCAAGTAAAACGTCAAGACAGATTGATAGAGGCTTTTGCAAAAGCAAATCTCCCATGCAAGCTGCTCATAGTGGGAAAAGGTTCCAAGGAAATTGAAGAGAGTCTAAAAGTAAAAATCCATGAGCGTGGGTTAGATGGTAAAGCCATCCTGGCAGGTTTTTACTCTAACCCACACCCCATTATCAATGAAGCAAAAGCAGTTGTTATCAGTTCAGACAGTGAAGGATTACCAACAGTATTAATTGAAGCGTTAATTTGCCATACCCCGATTGTCAGTACTGATTGCCCTGGTGGTGTCAGGGAAATAATGACAGGTGAATTGGAAGGCTATCTATCCGATCTTGATGCGGATTCTTTGGCGAAAAAAATACAATTTGCTTATGATTCTCCCCCACACATCACAGAGAAGATGTATGACAAATTTGAAGCACACTATATACAGAAACAATATATTGAATTAATAGAAAAATAAGTAAGCAACTCTAGATCATGAGTAAACAGGGACTGCATTTTACACACTTTCTTCAAGCCAATGTGATACTATAGCCGCAGTCTATGTCAGTGAATTTGATAGAATGTTGCTTCGCTTATATCAGGTACTTCTCTACCTTATCCAACCAATTATCTGGTTACGCTTGCTGTTGCGCAGCCGTAAATCACCTGCGTACCGAAAACGCTGGGGGGAACGTTATGGTTTCTGTGCCAAAAAAGTTACCCCCGGTGGGATCTTACTGCATTCCGTTTCTGTCGGAGAGACATTGGCTGCCATTCCGTTAGTGCGGATTTTGCGGCATCACTATCCTTTTTTGCCCATAACAATAACAACCATGACACCGACGGGTTCTGAAAGAGTTCTGTCTGCACTGGGCTCGGATGTTAATCATGTATATCTTCCTTACGATTTGCCCGGTTCAGTGAGCCGCTTTCTTGATAACGTCAATCCAAAGCTAGTGATCATTATGGAAACCGAATTGTGGCCAAATCTGATCACTCAGTTGCACCAACGCGAAATACCATTGGTTATCGCCAACGCAAGGTTATCAGCCCGTTCTGCTGCCGGGTATCAAAAAATTAGCAGCTTCATTAAGACCATTTTAAATAAGATCACACTGATTGCTGCGCAAAATCAGGAAGATGGTGACCGTTTTATCGAATTGGGATTAAGGCGTTCCCAACTCTCTGTGACCGGCAGTCTTAAGTTCGATATTTCTGTGACGCCGGAATTGGCAGCCAAAGCCATCACACTACGTCGCCAATGGGCTCCTCATCGCCCTGTATGGATTGCAACCAGCACCCATGACGGGGAAGAAAGCATCATTCTGGATGCACATTGCAAGCTACTCAAACAATTTCCCGATCTCTTGTTAATTTTAGTACCTCGCCATCCTGAACGTTTCGGTAAAGCTGCTGAGCTGACACAAAACGCCGGGTTGAACGCGATATTGCGGAGTGCTGACACAATCCCGGGTGCCAATGTACAGGTAGTCATTGGAGATACCATGGGCGAATTAATGCTTTTGTACGGAATCGCTGATTTGGCTTTTGTCGGGGGAAGCCTGACAGAGCGCGGTGGACATAATCCTCTGGAAGCGGCAGCACATGCCATTCCTGTTATTATGGGTCCGCATACATTCAATTTTAAAGATATCTGTGCCAAGCTGGATAAAGCTGACGGGCTGATTACTGTCACGGATAGCCAATCATTAAGTTCAGCCATCAACAGCCTACTGACAGATGAAGATTACCGACTCTATTACGGCCGTCATGCCGCAGAAGTCCTGCACGAAAACCAAGGCGCACTTCAGCGCTTGCTAAAATTACTGGAACCTTATCTCCCGCCAAGGAGCCATTGATGAGTGCGCAAAAACGTCTGTCCGTTGTCATGATTGTTAAAAATGCAGCCGACTTGATTGAAGATTGCCTGCTTTCCGTAAATTGGGCAGATGAAATCATTGTGTTAGATTCCGGCAGCACCGATGAAACCAGCCAGATAGCCAGTGAGATGGGTGCAAAAGTCTATACGAATACCCAATGGCCTGGTTTTGGCCGCCAGCGGCAGCGCGCTCAATCCTATGCCAGCGGCGATTATATTTTTATGATTGATGCTGACGAACGCATGACTCCAGAACTAAAAGCATCGATTGAACAAGTCCTAGCCAACCCTGATGACAAGAAAGTCTATAGTTGTTCACGCCAGAATCTCTTTATGGGGCGATTCATGAAACACAGTGGCTGGTATCCTGATAAAGTGATTCGTCTCTATTGTCGTGAACGTTATCAATACAACGACAATCAGGTTCATGAGTCCCTTGATACTCAAGGTGCGTCCATCGTGACACTAAAAGGCGACTTGCGTCATTTAACCTGCCGCAATCTGATGGAATTCCAGCAAAAACAATTGAATTATGCGAGAGATTGGGCAAAACATCGCTACGAACAAGGCAAAAGGACTCATTATTTTTCTATCTTCAGCCATATGTCAGGCGCATTTTTCAAAACCTGGCTGTTAAGGGCGGGCTTTCTTGATGGTAAGCAAGGGTTGGTGTTAGCTATTGTGAATGCTCAATATACATTCAATAAATATGCTGCACTTTGGGAATTGACTCAAACAAAGAGTAAAAAATGATGAAAAGAAAAGCGATTTATCCTGGTACCTTTGACCCCATCACTTACGGTCACCTTGATATCGTTACTCGTGCAGCAAATATGTTCGATCATGTTCTACTGGCTGTCGCCAATAGTGACAGAAAAAATCCGATGTTCAGTTTGGAAGAACGCGTTGCTTTGGCAAAAGAGGCCACAGCCCATCTGGAGAATGTCGATGTGGTTGGATTTTGTGAATTAATGGTCAATTTTGCTAAAAAACAACAAGCTACCATCTTAATTCGCGGGGTACGTTCTGTTTCCGATTTTGAATATGAGTGGCAACTTGCCAATATGAACCGACATTTTATGCCAGAGCTGGAAAGTGTCTTTTTACTGCCTTCTCAAGATCTATCCTTCATCTCTTCATCCTTGATCAAGGATGTTGCACGCCATGATGGTGATATTTCATCATTCCTGTCTGAGCCAGTTGCTCAGGCAATGCGACAGAAATTAGGTAAGTAACCTGAGATTCATTTAAGAAGGGAACTAAAGTGCCTGAGGCACGATCAAAGTTTTTGCTAAAGAAAACAAAATCGTGGAGATCCTCAGGCATGTATAATTTAGAAGAACTTTACTGCTGTGTCGATGACTTTTGCCAAAATGTATCCCTCTTTGGCATCAACAGCTCATTGAAAGCGGATTACTCAAACAGCGACGCGAAGCTTCCCTTTCTCTCAGTGAAGTCATAACGATCCTCATTTTATTCCATATGAGCCATTATCGTGATTTTAAAACGTTTATGCGCTTTTCTTTCGTCATGTAAGGTTAAAACTCAGGGGATCGCTTTTATTGATTCCACCAAAATTGCCGTTTGTCACAACCTTCGTATTCCCCACCATAGGGTATTTGGCGCACTGGTGCCAGCCTTCACGCCCAGCGACTGGTCACTGATGTTGTCGCCTGTTATAGAGCTGGTGATAGACCGGCCGCAACCGATGCGGTTTTGCCGTCCCGAAGCGTGTAGCGAAGGTAACAGCGAAATCCCGTTTACATTGGGTGATCACTTGCTGGCAGTCTGGTTACGTTCTCCCTACGGACTGAAAGTGTTAACCAATTCACTGTATTGTGATTTATGGGAAAACCACGGCGAGATGGCGAAACAACTGGATAAGCCTGAAGGCAGTTTGGAACAACAGATTGAACAATGGTTGCGGCAAAAACTGGAAGCCGGACAACGTATTGAAAAAGTGTCCAGTCGGGATTACCTGCTGGCGATAGAACAAGAAAAAGAACAGGAGAAAGATCGATGAGTGATGAAAATTCGGTTTATTGCCATGATTGCCAAGCAATACTTAAAAATGATTTATATATTGAACTTGTCAGAGACTACACCAATGAGCCTATACCTAATGTGCCTTACACGCTGACAAATAACAAAATGGTGCATTCGGGAACGAGTGATAGTGATGGGATAAATCTTGAAAAAGGTTTAACCAGTACACCGTTCACCGTAAAAATACATCCTTCTCAGTCGGTTTAGTTGGCGCGCCTCATTAAAAATATAGATGAGGTGAATGACGGATATAAACAATAGTAACGGAATGATATTAAATCTATTTTAATCAGAAAGACATAAATGACGGAAGTCTTTAAAAAACATAAATACGATGACATAGAGTTGTACAAAAGCACTCAATCAGTGGCCGCGTGTGATTGTCATTTCGAAGAAAAAGATGGAAAACAAATTAAAGTCATTGACGTACCGATTCTCACCTGTGAATGTGTTTGGCGCAGGTATCAAAAAGAGGCCGAAGATATTGTTGCACCGGGAGGTAAATTAATCGCTGATCCCATAGAACGCAACCAAAAAATTAGTGCAGCTTATGCTAAAATTTGGTTGGAAGATAACCGCTTTCAGTGGGCTGGTCTTGCAGCTTTCGCCTCTAAGCAGGTAGGGTGTGGATTGATGCATGCTTCTACGGTAATGAAAAAAGTGGAAGCGGAGCATGATGCCCGAAAACGCTCGACTAAAGTCATGGAGGAAGCAAAAAAAGAAGTAGATAATCCGATGTTTCCTGGTTACCCACCGTTTATTATTGCCAGTGAAAGTGCGGATGATGTTAGTCAAGCTATAGAAGAAACTAGGGAAGCTAGCAAAAATAATCCAGTACCTGCCGATTTGCCTATTGGTGAAAAAGGATTAGCATACGCAGCAGTCAACCATGTGTATCAAATGATGGCACTGGGAAATACATCGTTATTTCTAGATGTATATCCGCTGCACGCTTTCTACAAGCAACGTGGGTTAGAGGAACTCAAAACTTGTCTAGGTGCGCGTAAAAATATCTACGGTAATAGCCAATTTCCAATATTGTGGCCGATAGAGCAAGATAGATTGGAATTTGGTTTTCCTCATAAAGAAATTCTAAAAACCTTTGAAGCGATAGAAGCGGGCAATATTGCTAAAAGCGTTGAGTATCTCGCCTACCACGAGCAGGTTAATATACTACAACCCTCAATGTACAGTGATAACAGTTTCGTATGGGCATTACGTAGCAACCATTGGACCTATATCAGCGGTTTGCTTTCTAGTGCATCAGAATCTGTTGAATTAACGCTAACTAGTCAGTGCGCACCTGTTAACGATGGTAGAACTATCAAATTTATCGATGACTGGGGATTAGACCTATCCAATATCAACTCACGTATGCCATTCGTTCTCAAGGCGGCAACTCGTTTTAATGAATTGCTAAATGGTAGCAATCGAGGTTTGATACAAAAATCTATAGAAGAAATTGCTGCAAGAGGCGGTGACAAATGAGACTGTTACAATCAATAAGCCGACGGCATGGTGGTTTTATCTTAGCATTGTCAATCGTTCTGGGCTTGGCGATAGCTTATATCTATTATTCCTTTTATTCTCGTGACCCAGAGATAGCTCTGGTGATTGGTGAACCCTACGAGGCTATGCGGCAGCGATCCAGTGCAGATATTGCTCCACACCTTCCAGACCACGCTTGGTATAATACCCCAAAAACAGATGCACGTTTACGCTTTATCGATCCCAAATATGGATTTGTTACGCCACCTGCCCGATTTTTTACTGTTATGTTTGATGACGGAATAATCGATGGTGTACGTATGTCGCCACAAATAGAGCCGTTGCTTTACGACGATGCGATCAAGATAGTGTTATATTTACAAGATCAGTGGCGCAAAACGGGTTGGGAGCCTACCAGAGGATACTATCCCTTAGTTAATACATCCGAATTACACGACAGCCTTCGTAAGATGAAAGGTACTGGAATAACCTTTTGGCAAGCAGATGATAAATATCAGATCATGCTGAATGTGGCACGTTTCAAAGATGACAGACATCCTGATGAAGAGCGATATTTGATTACACTGGCGATTGCCAAGCCGTGGATAAATCAATAAAACAAACTCAGATGGGAGTGAGGATCTTATTTCTCACACCCACTCTTCGAATGTTTCAGGATAAGGGATTGAATGAACCTTTCACAACATATAGATCGGCGGCGCAGTGGTTTAATATTAGCATTATTAATAGTTCTCGGTTTGACTGTCGTCTATCTCTACCATTCTTTTAATTCCCGTGAACCCGCCGAGATAGCCTTAGTAATCGGTGAACCTTATGAGGCGATGCGACAGCGTTCCAGTGCCGAAATTGCCCCACAAGGTGCCAGTAACATCGGGTTCAGAATCCCGAAAACTAATGCACGCTTACGCTTTATCGACCCGAAATATGGATTTGTTACCCCTCCGGCTCGATTTTTTTCTGTTTCCTATGAAAATGGAATAATCAATAACATACGCATGTCTCCACAAATCGAACCGTTGCTTTATGAAGATGCGATTAAGATTGTGCTGGATTTACAAGATCAGTGGCGCAAAGCAGGATGGGTATTGACCCGAGCGGGCGAATTTCCAGCCTTGGAAAATACCCCCGAATGGCATGACACTCTTAGTAATATGAAAGGCCCTGGAAAAACCTACTGGCAAGCTGAGGATCGGTACCAGATCAAGATGAATTTGGGGCGTTTTAAAGATGACAAACATCCTGACGAAGAACGATATTTAATCACGTTGGCGATTGCCAAACCGTGGGTAAGGAATTATTCAGACTGATGCGCTGCGCTTGTCTTCTCCGATTTACCGGGCTAATGAATTAACTCGATAAATCGGGGAGCTGCACAACGTTTTGATGAATTGTTACACAGGAATAGTAAACGAAATTTGATCGGAAAATTGATACAAGCAATTGCTTCAGAGCGAGGTGTAGAATGAACCTATTACAATGTATAGGTCTACGACGTGGTAGTTTAATCATAATATTATCCATCATTTTTGGTCTGACGATCACCTACCTCTATCATGCCTTTTATTCCCGTGTCCCTGAGATAGCGTTGGTGATCGGTGAGCCTTATGAGGAAATGCGACAACGTTCTAGTGCTGTTATTGATCCTCATATTCCTGGTCACGCTTGGTATAACACTCCAAAAACGGATACACGCCTACGCTTTATTGACCCCAAATATGAGTTTGTGACCCCTCCAGCCCGATTTTTTACTGTTATGTTTGATGATGGAATAATCAATAGTGTGCGCATGTCACCACAAATCGAGCCATTACTTTACGATGATGCGATCAAAATTGTGTTGGATTTACAAGATAAGTGGCACAAAGCGGGTTGGGTACTTACTAAATCTAAAGAACGCCCGGCCTTAGCCAACACTCCTGAATTGCATGCTCAACTGCGTAGTATGAAAGGGGGGGCTGGAACAACTTTTTGGCAAGCAGGTGAACAGTATCAGATAATGTTAAATATAGCGCTTTTCCAAGATGATGATCATCCTGGTGAAGAGCGCTATTTGATCACATTGCAGATTGCCGAGCCGTGGATAAAGCCATAGCGTAATCTCAGGTGGGTGTGAGAAGATAATATTTTCACACCCACTATCTAGGATGTTGCGTCAAATGGGGGTGTCAAATGAAGCTGTTACAAGGCATGGTGCAACAACGTGGGCGTTTAATATTGGCATCATTAATCGTTCTAAGTCTGATAGGCATCTATCTCTACCATTCTTTTAATTCCCGTGAATCCGCCGAGATAGCCTTAGTGATCGGTGAACCTTATGAGGAAATGCGGCAGCGATCCAGTGCCGCGATTGATCCAGACCTTCCAGGTAAAATTTGGTTTAATATTCCAAAAACAGATGCGCGTTTACGTTTTACCGATCCTAAATACGGTTTTGTTACCCCCCTTGCCCGATTCTTTGTTGTTAAGTTCAATGATGGAATAATCGAGAGTGTACACATGTCGCCACAAATAGAGCCGTTGCTTTACAACGATGCGATCAAGATAGTGTTGGATTTACAAGATCAGTGGTGCAAAGCGGGTTGGGTATTTACTAGGGGATACTAACCCTTGGCTAATACACCAGAATTACGTGCTCAGCTTCGTAGTTTAAGAGGCCTTGAAGCAACTTATTGGCAAGTCGGTGATCAGTACCAGATCAAACTGGACATACACGACAAAACAAGGTGTTCATGTTGAAAAGGTCTTGTCGCATTTGGTCATAACCTCCGCTAGTCTACCAACTCACGCAGGTGCTGTGCCAACTGGTCAACGGTTTTCTCACCCGTCGCAGCCTCTACCGTTAAGTTTTCCAGTGTATTGTCGTTATCACGGATCTTAACACCGTTACGGTAGAGAAAGGTCATGGTAACAAAAAATGCGGTGCGCTTATTGCCATCATTGAAGATATGACCACGAGCAACAGCAACCCAGTAGGTGGCTGCAAGTTCAAAAATGTCTGTTACGCCTTCGTAGTGTGTACGGTTTTGAACTCGATAGATGAGTGCTTCGGCTCTGCCGGAGTCGGGCATTCCAGCAACGCCGGGAAGCCGCTGCAATATACGATCATGAAAAGCGATAACTTCCTGTGCGCTGACCCATATCATCGGTTTGTCAGTGCCTCTACCGTATGCCCATGACGCTGCATTATCGAATCGAACTCTGCATCCAGCTTAGCGTTTTGCCAAACATCGAATTCTGCTTTACTGATAACGACTACTGAGCTGCCATCTCGACGGGTGATTTCAACAGGTTCGCCGTGAGCTGCTGCATCCAGTACTTCCGCGATGTTGGCACGGGCTTGAGTTGAGGTGTATGTACGCATAATATGCCTCCAAATATGTACACATTAATTGTACATGTCTTGGGCGCTTATTCAACTTAATCAACAACACAGATCTCGGTATGGCTCACCTTTAACCATGACCTTTTTATGCTTTGATATACGCCCTAATCATGCGCTATTGTGATTCGTTCTGTAATGCTCTGATAGTAAAAAAGCCAGATATAACAATATATATCTGGCTTTATGATTTTCTCTGAATTGCTAAGAAATGTTATTCAATATTTTGGATCTGCTCGCGCATCTGCTCAATCAGGACTTTCAATTCAATCGCAGAATTTGTCACATCCGCATTAATTGATTTTGACGCCAATGTATTTGATTCGCGGTTAAATTCCTGCATCATAAAATCCAGTCGGCGGCCGACGGCTTCTTTCTTCTTCAGGATATTACGCGTTTCTTTGACATGGGCATCCAGACGATCCAATTCTTCCGCTACATCAATGCGTTGTGCCAGCAAAAGCAGCTCTTGCTCAAGACGGTTATTCTCTAACTGAATTTGTGCTTCTTCCAGCTTGGTCTGTAAGCGTTCACGTTGCCATTGCAGGATTGCCGGCATTTGTTCGCGGACTTTAACCACTTCCACGGTAACCGCATCCAAACGCTGTTCGATAAGTGCCTTAAGTGCCTGCCCTTCGGTTTCTCGGCTTTGGATAAACGCATCCAATGCCAGATCTAACTCCGCCAGTAATTGTGTGCTGATGGTATCCAGATCTTGCTCTTCGGCAGACATGACACCCGGCCAACGCAGAATATCTGCCGGGTTAATTTCACCTTCATTACTTTGTTGTTTAACCCAGCTTGCGGCTTCGACCAGTTGTTTTGCCAGCTTTTCATTCAGAATTAACGAGCCTTGAGCACGGGTATCCAGTTCAAAACGCAGGTTACATTCCACTTTTCCGCGGGTCAGACGGGAACGAATGCGCTCACGGATGACAGGTTCAAGGCTTCTGAATTGCTCTGGCAGGCGAATATAAGTTTCCAAGTAACGCTGATTGACAGAGCGTAGTTCCCAAGCTGCGTTTCCCCAATCTGCCTTGATATCTCGCCGTGCAAAAGCAGTCATACTACGGATCATAATTCGTTCCCAATTTATAAAATGTTGGGCAGATTATAGCGCTCCATGTAGATGCAGGATAGGCATTCGCCGCTTTAGGCCGTATAATGCGCCCCCAATAATGTTTTAACAGCGGAGATAACACTATGAGCTTAGTAGGAAAGCGTCCGGCGGGAAGAGCAGCAGGGCAGATGCGTCCTATTAAAATGACCCGTCATTACACCAAACATGCAGAAGGCTCGGTTCTGGTGGAATTTGGGGATACCAAAGTGTTGTGTAATGCCTCCGTTGAAGAAGGAATTCCACGTTTCCTGAAAGGTCAGGGGCAGGGTTGGATCACAGCCGAATACGGCATGTTGCCACGGGCGACCAATAGCCGTAATGCACGCGAAGCTGCCAAAGGTAAACAAACTGGCCGAACGATGGAAATCCAACGCTTAATTGCGCGTTCGCTGCGTGCTGCGGTGGATTTGAAAAAGTTGGGTGAATTCACTATTACGCTGGATTGTGATGTGATTCAGGCAGATGGTGGTACTCGTACCGCCGCTATCTCTGGCGCTTGTGTGGCACTGATCGATGCCCTGAATAAGTTGGTTGCGGATGGCAAGCTGAAAGAAAGCCCACTGAAAGCGATGGTTGCGGCAGTGTCTGTCGGTATCGTTGAAGGCGAAGGTCGTTGTGATCTGGAGTATGTCGAGGACTCAGCGGCTGAAACTGATATGAACATTGTCATGATGGATGATGGCAGAATGATTGAGGTGCAGGGCACGGCGGAAGGTGAACCCTTCAGCCATGATGAACTGCTCTCACTGCTCTCTCTGGCTAAAGAGGGATTAGCAACTATTTTTGAAGCGCAGCGGTATGCCTTGGAACACGAACCATTAAAATAATAAATTTATCAGGCGGCTGAACAGTCGCCTTTTTTATGTCTGCAATATAGTAAAAAACAATGAGGAGAAACTCCAATGAAAGCCTATCAGCGCGAATTTATTGAGCTGGCACTGAAAAAACAGGTACTGAAATTTGGCGAATTTACGCTGAAATCAGGTCGCAAAAGCCCATATTTTTTCAATGCAGGTTTGTTTAATACCGGACGTGATCTGGCGTTGATTGGTCGTTTCTATGCAGCAGCACTGCTGGATAGTGAAATTAAGTGTGATTTGTTGTTTGGGCCGGCTTATAAAGGAATCACGATTGCGACCACGACTGCTGTGGGATTAGCGCAACATCATGATATCGATATGCCTTATTGCTTTAACCGCAAAGAAGCCAAAAATCATGGTGAAGGTGGATCGCTCGTTGGCAGCCCACTGCAAGGCAATGTCGTCGTTGTGGACGATGTCATTACGGCAGGGACAGCGATTCGTGAATCAATGGAAATTATTAAGCAGCACGGAGCAACACTATCTGGTGTGATTTTGTGTCTGGATCGTCAGGAACGTGGGCGTGAGACGCTTTCAGCTATTCAGGAAATTGAGCGTGACTATCAATGCCAGGTTTTTTCTATCATTACTCTGAATGACTTGGTCAGCTACTTGCGTGAAAATCCAGAGATGCAAACTCATCTGGAAGCGTTGGAAGCTTATCGCAAAGAATACGGTATCTGACGGTGTAAGCGTTGGTAATTAGCAAAACCAGATGAAAAAAATCCCTCGCCCAAGAGTGGGCGGGGTGAGTAGTAGAAATGGCATCCGCACATTACACACTATTTTGTGCATTACACACTATTCTGTGCATTACAATGTGGTACTGATTGCGATAGTGATACCATCATTGAGTGACTTTACAGCGAACTCAACTAGCTGGACATGTTAACACAACTTACTGAAAAAACCGCACGTTATCATCATTTCCTATATGAATATAGGCAATTAGGTACAGTGATAATCTATTGCAGTTGGGTCAATATCAATGGCCAGCGTATTTCAAACTCGGTTGTTGGGCGATAGCGAAATTCAGAGCGGACAAAACGGGAGAGCATCCCTTCACAAAACGCCAGCAACTGTGATGCCAATATGGTTTCATCATAATTGAACCCCTGACCATCACGGATTTTTTTCTCTTTTAAGATCTGACGAAGCTGTGCTTCAATCCGATCAAATAGCTGGTTGATGCGACCTTGTAGCCTATCTTGTTCGAACATTAGCGCATGACCAGTCATGATGCGGGTTAATCCAGGGTTTTTCTCCGCAAAGCCTAAAATTAGGATTAGGATTAACCGAATGCGGGCAATGGTGTCTTTCTCATCTTGCAGGATCAGGTTGATGCGTGAAATTAAGGAGTCTTCAATAAACTCAATCAGGCTGTCAAACATCCGGGTTTTGCTGGGAAAATGACGGTAAAGCGCAGCTTCAGAAACACCAATGCTTGCGGCAAGTTTTGCCGTAGTAATACGCTGGCTGCCATCACTGGATTCCAACATATGCGCTAGTGCCTGCAAAATTTCTTCACGTCTGTTTTTCTTCTTTGTACGTTCTTTTTCTGCCATGTCTGATAAGACCCCTGCTAAAACAGCAAAAACAAATCCAGCTATTTCTCGCCACAATGTCATTCCTGAAAGATGTGATTGCTGGCAAAAACAGCTTCAGGAAAAAACATTGTGGGCAAAAAATATGAAAATCGGTTGACGGTATCAGGCTCTATGGAAAGTTATTGACGACCGGAATGACCAAAACCACCAATACCGCGTTTACTGGTTTCGAAGTCTTCAACCACATTAAATTCAGCCTGAACAACGGGCACGAAAACCATTTGGGCGATACGCTCGCCTGGTTCGATGGTGAATGTTTTATCACCACGGTTCCAAACTGAAACCATCAATTGCCCCTGATAATCGGAGTCAATAAGACCTACCAAATTACCTAGAACAACGCCGTGTTTGTGACCTAATCCAGAGCGAGGAAGAATAACCGCAGCTAATTGTTCATCCGCGATATGGATAGCGATTCCGGTTGGCAGAAGTTCAGTCTGGCCGGGAGCCAGTTCCACGGCATTATCCAGACAAGCACGTAAATCTAAACCCGCAGAGCCAGGTGTAGCATAAGTCGGTAAAGGAAAATCTTGCCCGATGCGGGAATCAAGGATTTTAACGTCGATTTTTTTCATCATAGCGTTTGAATATCTCGTCTAATAAGCGGTGGCTGAGTTGTAATTTACCACTGTGGGGTAAATGAACGCTACCATCATGCCAGAATAGCTGTAGTGCATTGGTATCACTGTTGAAACCGTGTCCGGCCAGAGATACATCGTTCGCGCAAATCAAGTCAAGATGCTTTTGCTTGAGTTTTCCGCGGGCGTATTCTTCCACATTCTGGGTTTCGGCTGCAAATCCAACGACAAATGGACGATTTTTTTCCATTGCGGCAACGCTCGCTACAATGTCTGGATTTTTGACGAGGGTAAATGTGACTTCATCACCCTGTTTTTTGATTTTTTCGGTTGCTGTTTGCTTGAAACGGTAGTCAGATACGGCCGCGCAGCTAATGAAAATATTCTGTGAAGCTGCTGTTGCCTGAACCTGTTCATACATTTCCAGTGCACTGGTTACATCAATGCGTTTGACGCCTGATGGTGTCGGTAAATTAACCGGGCCGGTAATCAATGTGACTTCTGCGCCGCGTTCTGCCGCCGCTTGTGCGATGGAGAAACCCATTTTTCCTGAACTGTGATTGCTGATAAAACGAACGGGATCTAAGGCTTCACGGGTTGGCCCTGCGGTAATCGTTATACGCAAGCCAGAAAAATCTTGCTTGGTGTTGAAATGTTGCGTTGCGAGTTCGACAATCGCCATGGGTTCCAGCATTCTTCCTGGCCCAACATCACCACATGCCTGACTGCCTTCATTTGGACCCCAAATTAATACATTACGCTCTTTCAGCACGTTCAGATTATGTTGGGTTGCCTGAGCTCGATACATCTGCTGGTTCATTGCGGGAGCGACCGCAATAGGGGCTGCGGAGGCCAAACAGAGAGTGGTAACTAAATCATTTGCCATACCTGCGGCCAGACGGGCGAGCAGATCCGCTGTAGCCGGAGCGAGAATAATTAAATCAGCCCATTTTGCCAGTTCAATATGCCCCATCGCGGCTTCCGCTGCTGGGTCTAGAAGATCATCGGAGACGGGATAGCCTGAAACAGCCTGTAATGTGAGCGGAGTAATAAAAGCTTCTGCGGCGGGAGTCATAACGACACGTACCTGCGCCCCGCGATCACGTAAACGGCGTACCAGTTCGGCTGTTTTGTAAGCGGCGATGCCTCCGCTGATACCGAGGACGATTTGTTTACCAGAAAGCTGATTCCCAGAAAGTTGTGTGCCGGAAAATCCTGTCATTTTGATTGTCCAGATGTAAGTTGCAATTCCTTAAGATTCTACCATAAGAAAATATTGAGTTGAGAAGCGGGTCTATTTAGCTACTCAAAAATGATAAGTTTGCGAAGCGTTGCGCAAGCCATGAAAATGAGGCTGGCGATGATTTTTTCATCATGGGATAGTGAATACGTGAATGTGAGTAGCTGAATATCGGATGGATTATTAAGGGGAGGGGTATATGGATATCACGATAATGGAGAAAAGTGATGAATTGCATTCAAATCTTGCTCCCCGGGAAAAGCTGCTGGCTTATGGTGCGGTTTCTCTGACGGATGCTGAGTTGCTGGCTATCTTTTTGCGTACAGGCGCCAGAGGTGTTCCTGTTGTGCAAATGGCGGAGCATCTTTTGAAATCATTTGGCTCGCTTTATCACCTGCTGTCTGCTGATTATGCCGACTTTTGTTCACATAAAGGCATGGGAGCGTGTAAATATGTCCAATTGCAGGCGGTATCTGAACTGGCAAGACGTTTTTTCTCCAGCCAGTTTGTGCATGAAGATATTATGAGCAACCCTACGATGACTCAAAATTATTTGCAGGACTTGTTGTCCTGGCAAGATCGGGAAGTATTTGTAGTGCTGTTTTTGACGAATCAGAATAAAGTCATCTGTCATGATGAAATGTTTAAAGGAACGATAAACAAAGTTGAAGTTCATCCGCGTGAAATTGTGAAACAGGCGGTTAAAGTTAATGCAGCATCAATCATTCTTGCCCACAATCACCCTTCCGGCAATCCAGAACCGAGTCTGGCAGACAAATTGGTGACAGAAAAAATTATTGAGGCTTGTGACTTAGTTGGCGTTAAAGTTTTGGATCATATCGTCATTGGTAAGCAATATTGTGTTTCATTTATGGAAAGAGGTTGGATTTAATACGGTTTTTTCACTATCAGATCAGATCTTAGTTGTTCGGGACTTGAGCATAAACGAATGAGGGCGTATACTACGCCACCTTTGAGGATCTTGGGTTTGACGAGAAGAGCCTATCTCAGTAAGTTTTTTACTGAGAAAATGTGAATCTTTTCAGTGCGCTCTTTCCGGTAAAGTCAGTATGTTCTTTCCGGTAAAGAGTAAAGGCGTTTTTTTAGTAGCAAAAATGTGCTGAGATGGGCTCCTAAGCCTGACGAGGCGGTCACACCCAATACAAAGCTCGAGCTGATTTGATTTTTGGAGAATAGACATGTCCCGAGTCTGCCAAGTTACTGGCAAACGCCCGGTGAGTGGTAACAACCGCTCCCACGCATTAAATGCGACTAAGCGTCGTTTTCTGCCTAACCTGCACTCTCACCGTTTCTGGGTTGAGTCTGAGAAACGTTTTGTAACTCTGCGTGTATCTGCTAAAGGTATGCGTGTGATTGATAAAAAGGGTATCGACACAGTTCTTGCTGAACTGCGTGCCCGCGGTGAGAAGTACTAAGGAGCTGAAAAATGGCTAAAGGTATTCGCGATAAAATCAAGCTGGTTTCTTCTGCTGGTACTGGTCACTTCTATACCACTACGAAGAACAAGCGTACTATGCCTGAAAAACTGGAAATGAAAAAATTCGATCCAGTTGTTCGTCAGCATGTAATGTACAAAGAAGCTAAAATTAAATAATTTTAGTGGATTAAAAAAACCCAGCATAATGCTGGGTTTTTTTATATCTGTTTGTCGATAGTGCCTCAATAGTCTGAGGGAAATCAGGTTATGCGTGGACGCCATACACTGTTCAGTTATACTAACGCGCGTTTTTAATTCTTAACTGTCAGGCGTGACTCTAAAATGGCTAAAAAGACCTTGAATATCTTACACACAGAATCATCGTGTGGTTGGGGAGGGCAGGAGATTCGTATCCTGACCGAATCCCAGGGCATGATACAACGTGGTCACCATGTCGTTATCGTTTGTTGTCCAACTTCAACCCTTTACCGTGAAGCCCACCATTATGGTGTACCTGTCGTTGCGTTGCCGATTGAAAAAAAACGCCTTTCTTGCTTTCGGATCATGCGTCGTTGGCTAAAGACAGAAGGCCGTCGATTTGATGTAATCAATACGCATAGTTCCACTGATTCCTGGCTGGTCGCTGCGGCATGTGCCACATTAAAAGATACGCCTGCGATAGTCCGAACCCGCCATGTTTCAACCCATGTTTCAACATCTATAGCAACTCGTTGGTTATATTTGGGCTCTTGTCAGCATATTGTGACAACCGGGGAAAAATTGCGTCAATATCTGCATTCTCATAATGCTTATCCACTTTCTCATATGACTTCTGTACCAACAGGGATCGATTTGACGCGCTTTCACCCTGAAAACAAGCAGCAGAGCCGTCAGCGTATTGGCATCAAAGATAAGCCCACGCTTGGTATTGTTGCTACGATGAGAACCTGGAAAGGACATCGTTATTTACTTGATAGTTGGAAAGTCCTGCACCAACGCTATCCAGACTGGCAGTTATTGTTTGTGGGAGATGGCCCTCAGAGAAAGAACTTAGAACCCTATGTTCATCAGGAAGGCTTGACTGAGAGTGTTATTTTCCTTGGCAATCGGCAGGATGTTCCTGATTGTTTGAATGCGATGGATATATTTGCTTTGCCTTCTTTCGGCAATGAAGGTGTGCCACAAGGCATCATGCAGGCGATGGCATGTGGATTGCCTGTTGTATCTACGTCAGTGGGAGCGATTGCAGAGGCAGTGATTGATGGGGACACAGGATTTATTATCGAACCCAAAAATGCCGAGCAATTAACAGAAAAATTGAATTTGTTAATCAGTGATGAAGCACTGCGTTTACAAATGGGGAATGCGTCATTAAAGCGGGCCACTGATTTATTTAGTATGGATAATATGTTAGAAAAAATGGAGTCTATTTTTTATCGTAGTATGGATAGTCAGTGATGATATTTTGTTTCTATTGTGTTATTTAACACTTTGGGTTGCGTATTCGATATTTTTTTAACCATATGAAATATATTCAATTTAATTTCATATGGCTATCACGTTTATTTATCGTTAAATAGAACATCCAATCGCTTTGTTGTATAGTGCTTCGTTATACAGTCTTTGTTATATAGCGCTTTCAGGCTAATGCTTGAATTGACAACTTAATGTTCATTATTATGCAACCCCAAAATATTTTAATTATAAATATTGCCCGTTTTGGTGATACCTTACTGATGACGCCCGTCATTCGTGCATTGAAAGCAAAATGGCCGAAAGCAAACATTGATATATTTGCGCATAAAAAAACAAAAGAAATTCTTGAAAATATACCGGAATTAAATGAATTAAAGGCTTTTTCGAAAGGAAAAGCCAAGTGGAGCGGATGGTTTTTTCGTCGGAATTATGATTTGGCCTTGGTATATGGCAATGATAACGCACTGTTACAATACGCCAAACGTAAAGCAAAATTAACGGTATATTTTTCGCCTATCTCTGAAGCAAAATCCGATGAGTACACTGTGGCGAAACCGCAGGAGCTTATGCCAGCACAGCAAGAGCGAGCTTTATTGATTAATGCTCTTGGGGTTGAGGTAACTGATTGGCGTTTGCAGTATTGTATGAGCCTGAGTGAAGAGGAGTACGCCAGAGATTTTCTTCGGAGGCAGGGATTAGAACAGCAATTGAAAATTGGTTTTCAGCTACAGAGTTTTCCAGCAAAAGCCTATCGTGACTGGCCTGTAGAACACTTTTACGAATTGGCCCAACGTATTTATCGCGATTATCCGCATGCGCATATTTTACTGTTGGGCAGTAAAGATGGTGAAGAGAGTGCGCAAATACTCGCTGAAAAACTGGGAACAAGCAGGTGTTCATCGTTGGCGGGCAAAACGACAATGCGCCAGAACGCGGCAATAATGAGCCGACTTAATTTATACGTTGGTGTTGATACTGGAACGACTCATCTGGCGGGAGCATTGGGAATACCCATGGTTGCCCTGTATCATAGCTTCCATCCCGGCCGTTTTCTCGCTCCTCAGCAACACTCCAAATTGGCAGTAATTGAACATCCGGTAGATTACAATCAGGCAACCCGGAAAGATACAATGTCAGCAATATCGGTGGATCAAGTTTGGCATTCTGTTCAGAAATTGCTAGAAAGCGAATGAAAGGATAATGAATAAAAATGAAAATAGGATTTATCGATGTGACTGTTACCATGTCGTATGGCGGCATTCAAACGGCAGTTTGGGAGTTGGCTAAGGCTTTGACAGATGCTGGGCATGAAATCCATATTTTTGGTGGTACGGGTGATGTTCGCCCTGCATTAGGCGGACGAGATATCCATGTTCATACTTTTCCGTTTGTTCCCAGAGAACGAGTGTTTAACATTGGACGTCGTTTTCAACGCATTGTTGAGCGCTATTCTTTTGCCCGTCATGCCCGCGAAGCCGTTATTGCCGAGAATTTTGATTGGGTGATCCTGACCAAACCCTTTGATTTCTTTTGGCCTGGAATGATGCCTAAAACATCCCGCACTAAATTTTGCTATATGAGTGGTGGAACCAGTTTTTTTAAAGGGGATAGGCTATTAGGTAAGAAAATATCTGCATGGGTTGCCTGTAGTCATTTCAATGCCTGGCAAATCCAGCATCACTTTAAGCAATTCCCAAGCGTCATTTATAATGGCGTGGATATCGATAAATTTAAACCTGCTGACTCTGGAGTTCGAACTCGATTAGGCATCAGTGAAAAGGCGTTCCTGTTAACGTTTGCTGGCCGGTTGGTGGGCTGGAAAGGAATGAAAGTAGCCATTGATGCAATGGCTTTATTGCGGGATAAGGATATAAAGTTATTGATTATTGGTGCAGGTGACGATTTGAAACTGCTGGAAAAACGAGTAACTGCATTGCAATTGGAAGAATCTGTCATTTTTCATCCGCCTGTTGGCCATGATCAATTACCTGAATTTTACGCTGCGGGGGATGTGGGTATTTTCCCTAGTATTGGCGATGAGGCATTTGGTATCACTATTGCTGAAGCGATGGCATGTGAGCGTCCTGTGATTGCCAGTTATATTGGAGGAATACCTGAGGTGGTTGGTAATGAGAACCAGGCTGGTATTCTGGTAACCCCTGGCGATGCCTCGTCTATTGCTGATGCGGTTAATCATCTTTTGTCTCTACCGGATAGAGGGCAAGAGATGGGCAAATATGCCCGTCAGCGGATTGAAACGATGTATACTTGGGAACATTCAGCGAATCGCTTATTAAACGCCATCAAAAAATAATGAAAATCGCGTATATTGATCCTTACCCTGTCCCGGATTATCGGGTTGCATCATTGCAAATTTTGCAGAACGTAGATGCTTTTACTCGTCAGGGCCATAATGTTTACTTGATTACCCCAAAAGGCCAAAGTCAGGTTGAGGAGATTCTTGGGAGATCATTACCGCCTGCATCAAAGCTAATCGCCTTGCATAATATACGCAGAAAATGGTATTTCCCTTTGAATACTCAGAAGCTGTTTTATATTCAGGTTTCTCGCTGGCTCAAAGAGAATCAGGTTGATGCTGTTTTTACCCGCAATATAAAGATGGCAAATTACCTGTTGTGTAATCATCCGGGTATTCCTCATTTCTTTGAAAGTCACGAAGTATTTGCTCAGTCATTCAAAGAGTCCCATGATCTGGTCAGTCGTAGAAACCAGCGTAAATATCAGAAACTGAGAAAAATTGAACAGCAGGTTTATGAATGCTCTACGGCTGTTTTTGTTCTGACTTCACTATTGCGTGAAGATATTTATGGGCAATATGGTGTCAAAACGCCTATTGTTGTGGCACCTGATGGCGTTGATATGCTGGCGGTTGAATCGACGAAACAGATGCTTTCTGACAGAGAACATAAAACAGGGGCTCCAACTCAGGTGCTTTATTTAGGCAGTTTACATCGCTGGAAGGGAGTTCCTACCGTAATGAAAGCGATGTCTTATCTTGATAATGTTGCATTGAATATTGCTGGTGGTACTTCTGAACAAATTGAACGATTACGACAAACGGCCGAACAGATTGGCGTAAATGATAAAGTCAATTTCCTTGGTTTTGTCCAACCTAAAAAACGCTTTCAGGTTATCGCGGATAGTGACATTTGTGTTCTACCACTAACGAAAACCAGTATCGGTAGTCGTTACACTTCCCCTCTCAAGCTTTTTGAATATATGTCCATGGGTAAACCAGTGGTTATTTCTGACTTCCCTTCTATTCGCGATGCTGTCGATGAAAAAGCAGTAAATTTTGCTGATAGTGAGAATGCAGAAAGTTTTGCGGAACAAATCCAATGGCTGATTAATAATCCCGCTGAAATGAAAGCAAAAGTTGAGCATTCGCAACGACTGGTTGCGGAACGTTTTAACTGGGATCAACGAGCGAAGTTGATTACCAAAGTGATTGCGGAAAAGTTATTTCAGTGACGACCTAATTGAACTAAGAAACCTATAAAACCAGTCCATACCATTCGTTGTGCATGGACTAGTATTTTGTTGATTAATTTATTTTTTTTCGATTGTTTTTTTATTATACAACGCAATCATTAAGCCAAATAAGATACCTATCTCATTGATATAGGCGTTTTCAAAAGCGCCCCTGACAATGAACAAGCTCATGAAAGCTGTTAGAAGGATAAGTGCCGCTTGCCGAATGACGCCACTATGTTGACGAATGATTCGGCTTCCCGTCAGTAGTGCTGAAATTGTCATCACGAATGTCGTTATCAGGCCGAGAATGCCTGCGGAGAACCAAAGAGATAAAAAGACATTATGTGGGCCAATTGAATTTCTAAACGTCCAGTCAGGGTAGTCTGCCACTCGGCTATTATAAACTTGATGATAAACTTTATTGCCAAAACCATATCCCTTGACGGGGTTTTCCATGATTAGAGACCATGCAGAACCTTGAGTGCCGTTGCTATAGCGATGACTACTGTCTGTTTGGGTGAGTTTATGGATCAATAACCGGGTATTTGGGTCAGATGCAGTTACCCAGTGTGTGGCACCAGCCAATAATCCCAAACATATTGCAGCGGTGAGAGTGAGTTTCCACTCTTTGTTAATTGTGATGATAAATACAGTCGCTGCCACAATGGCAACCCAGGCCCCACGAGAAAGTGTTCCAAGCAGCAAGAATAGACTAATTGCTGAGGCGATAATCAAGAGTGACCAACTTAGCAGTGAGTGTTTTTTCCATAACGCCCAACTACATAACAATACAGGGAAATAAAAAATAAACCCGTAGGAAAATTCACGGTGATTGTAATTTGTAAAGGGTATTTCCCCCGTTGCCTGGTAGTTGATGATGTATTTCACAATGTCTGCCAGCGAAATAGCGATCATCCCGATGATAAATGTAACCAGAATTATCTTCGCAATACGTTCTTTGCTTTCTTGATACAGCACAATGGGGAAAGTAAAACTGAATAGCAGTAATCCATTTAAGATGGGTTTGTTCATTTCTTTGAAACTCAAAGCAGGGTCAATTGAGATTCCAACAGAATAGAACATCGCCAGAACGAACAGTAAAATGGATAAAAATAAATGACCTCGTAGCGAATTCACTACTTGGCGAAAGTCTTTTACCAAATAGTACAGTGCTGTTATACAGATCAGGATCATAACAAGATTTTTGTATCTTGTGATATCAGGTAGATAAACAAGAATAATAAACAGCCCAACAATGGATAAGTTCCATAAGGATTTTTTGTTACTAATTGTGGTAAAGCTATTTTTTATATTAAGCATAGTGATTAATCTATTTTCTCGACTATCCCAATTAAATTTGGCTGCAAATAATACATGAAAACGGTATTGTAAGCTGCTGAGATGTAATGTCGTAGATAATTTATTCAAGGAGCCGGTATGCCGGAGCTACCAGAGGTGGAAACCAGCCGCAGGGGGATTGAACCTCACTTGGTTGGTAATGTAATCCAATATGCCGAAGTCAGAAATTCACGTTTGCGTTGGCCTGTTGCCGAGCAAATCATGAAGCTTTCAGATAAGCCCGTGCTCAGTGTTCAGCGCCGGGCAAAGTACTTATTGCTTGAGCTGCCTGAAGGCTGGATTATTATTCATCTGGGTATGTCGGGCAGTTTACGTATTTTGTTGGATGAACTTCCGCCGGAAAAACATGATCATGTCGATTTGATTATGGCTGATGGCAAAATTCTCCGTTATACCGATCCCCGGCGTTTTGGTGCATGGTTGTGGAGTGACAATCTAAACACGTGTTCTGTACTGGCTCATTTAGGCCCTGAGCCTCTTTCTGATTTGTTTAATGGTGAATACCTTTATTCTCTTTCCCGTAACAAAAAGACAGCTATCAAACCTTGGCTAATGGATAACAAAGTTGTTGTTGGTGTTGGAAATATTTATGCCAATGAAGCGTTGTTTGTTGCACGTATCTTGCCTGAACGTCCCGTAAATTCACTGACGCAGCAAGAGGCCTATTTATTGGCCGATATCATTAAACAAATCTTGCAACGTTCGATAGAACAAGGCGGAACGACGTTGAAAGATTTTCTGCAATCTGATGGCAAACCGGGATATTTTGCTCAGGAATTGTTTGTTTACGGCAAGAAAGGCGAACTTTGCCCGCGCTGTGGTGGAGAAAGTGGTGAGAAAATTGAAAGCATAAAATTGGGGCAACGCAGTACGTTTTTCTGTCGCCAATGCCAGCATTAAAGCGGCTTGGGGGCTAAAAAAGATGCCCTCCGGCATGATGATATTACTTAACCTGAGAGTCATTTTAAGAAGAGAACTAAAGTGCCTGAGGCACGATCAAAGTTTTTGCTAAAGAAAACGAAATCGTGGAGATCCTCAGGCATGTATAATTTAGAAGAACGTTGCTGCTGCGGCGATGACTTTTGCCAAAAATTTATCCCTCTCTGGTATCAACAGCTCATTGAAAGCGGATTACTCAAACGGCGCCGTGAAGCTTCCCTTTCTCTCAGTGAAATCATGACGATCCTCATTTAATTCCATATGAGCCATTATCGTGATTTTAAAACGTTTTATATTGAACACGTAAAACAATACTTTACGGCCGATTTTCCCGGTTCAGTCAGCTATACCCGAATGCTAACCTTGAAGAAAAGGGCACTGATTCCTTTATGCGCTTTTCTTTCATCACATAAGATTAAAACTCAGGGGATCGCTTTTATTGATTCCACCAAAATTGCCGTTTGTCACAACCTTCGTATTCCCCACCATCGGGTATTTCAGGGGGTTGCACAACCGGGGGCGTCCATATATGGTTTTATAGTTTTAAACTTCATCTGGTTATCAATGATTGCGGTGAACTTTTGGCCGTAAAATTAACGGCAGGAAATAAGGATGATCGTCACCCTGTCAAAGCGCTGGCAAAAGGGTTAACAGGATATTTATAGGATGATAAAACATGTTCTCTGACCAATCGCTCACATTGGCCTAATTGGCCCAAAACCATGGATCTCATTTCATTAGCACCATCCAAATGTAATCTGTTGATGGTCTTTGAGTGATCAACAGATTTAGCATCCTAAATGCTCTACTATTTTTCTGTGTGTCTATGAGATAAATATACGCCTCTAATCAATTACCAACACTACAGTTTTACTTTCTTTCACGCTAATGCTTCTCCGTACACCGTGTCCAACTCACCGAACTGCTGCACATTTTCCAGACGAGTTAGAGTGGTGAGTTTCATTGAGTTTTTAATTGGCCGATGAGGTACACAAGTAACCCTGCCTTTCAACATCAATGGCTTACCTAACTCAAACAAATAATAAAGCTCGTCAGAAATAGATGCCTTGCCCGCTTGCTCTCCCGTAATAGCATATCTTGGTACCAGTACCACTGTTTTCACTGGCCAGAGTTTATCGATTTGCTTACTACCAGAGTTTTGTTCAGGCGTTGCAGCCAACGCTAAGTAGCGGATTTCACTGGCGACATGCAACTTGTATTTGGTTAAAAAAGTCTTCTGCGGCAGGTGATACCAATTGGCTGTGCCGCTCTCAAAAGCAGAAAAATATGCAGAGTCGCGCCCCTTTTGGCCTGCCAGCGCAACCGTCAACGTCAAATCTGGATACAATACTTGCTTCATGCCGTAGTAAGGAATACGAGCAGCTTCTTGCACGTAAAGTCGCTCTTCCAACGTGTTGATGTTGTAGGATGCAGTGTGGTTTTTATTCTCCCCCACTTGCTTGCGTAAAAAGTCTAATAACCAAAAGTTGCCATTATTACTTGAATGGCAACTTGAACTACCTTCTTCTGTCACGCTAGCGCTAGGTAGCAACGCAAAAGCTCCGATACCTATTTCGTTAATGGCATCGCGGTAAGGGTTTTCAGTGTTTTCTTGATCAAAATAGCCAGGGTACAACGCAAAAGCACCAAACACAGGGCGGCTTTTATGTTGGCTTAATGATTGTCTATCTTGAGTGATACGGATCAACGCATCGCGATAACGGTGCATTTGATTGATCGCATCATCGGGGACACCGTCTTCTATTCGATAAGGAAGCTTATTTTGGTCTTCTGAAGTACTCGTTTCCCATTGTTTAAGCTCTTTACTCGCAGGGTTACCTAAATATGAGTTATTGTGGTCTGTCTTAATTGGGTTTAAACGGTATTTTGCATCGAACAACCAAACGATCCTCTTGTCATTCGGAAAGACAATTTCTAAAACAATATCGGGTTTATGAGTCAGCAAAAAAGTGCGAATCTCAGTAGTAGTTCGTGCAAACGCTCTTTCATGATATAGGTTCACGCGAATACCATCGTTTCGATTAAACTCAAAAGCTCCTTTGTCAGCATTTATGAGTTTGTGACCCCAATAGGGATCTTCATTGAGTTTTGCTTTGCGATTTTTTTGTAGCTTAAAGCCCAACTCCTTCTCAAGGATAGTCTTAAACTGAAGAAAGCACCAAACCTCGTAGATTTCCGCTACCGACTTCATTGACACACTGGACTGATTGGCAAACACATCCAAGTAAAACTTTAACTCTTGCCAAACTCTGTAAACGGCGCTGTAACCCGTTTTTTGCTGCAAGACTAGGGATTCACGACTAAGCCCTACATAACAGCCTACTTCCTTTAGGAAACTCTGTCCGAGGATTTTCTGCAACGGCTGCTGCCAGTTGTGCAATTCGTCCAAGAATACATCGGATAAGCGCTGCTTATCTGGCGTTTGGTTGCTTTGCCTGAGTTTATTTTCAAATCCAGCCAGATGCTTTTTACACGTAGAAACCACCATTTTGATAAAGCGGTTTTCTGGAGTGTCTACGCTCAGTTGCTTCTTCTCAACTCGATAGCGTTTGTCATAATGCCCACTGGTAAGATCTTCTTTCACCTTTGTACCAAGCTGGTATGGCAACCGACCTTTTAAACGCTCCGCCTTGGTATAAGACACATGCGGCTGCAAGCGGCTATGCGGAGCCTGTGTGATCACTTTGAGCCCTTGTTCAAAGCGTTTTCGTAGATGACCAAAACTGGCTAACCACAGCAGTGGGAAATGCCCACGTTGTTGGCTTCTAGCGGTATCCTGCTCGGTTTTCTCCACCAAACTAAAACGCCAAAGTGGAAATTCTTCGTCAATGGACTGATACATGGCAGGTAAATCCCGATGTAAATCCATTTTGGTCGGGAGCACTTCAAAAGAAATGTGGCTTTTAATGGCTTGCCTTGCTACCACATACTCAAGCGGAAGGCGCATCCAACCAACATCATTACCCGTATTGATGGTGCCTGTTAAGCGAGCAAATATCGAGTGGCGCGCTTTGACAAAGCGAAACCCCTCATTGATTAAGCGGTTTCTGTGCGTCAACCGAGCTTCTTCAACAGGTTCAAAAAACACCCATTCAAACTGATACTGCACATTTTCAAAAAAGAGCGATTCATCCAGTATAAGTTCTGCTGTCGGTTCAGTCAGTGCAGCATTTTCCCCCTTTATGCTAGCTTCGAAAATGGACACCTCGGTTATCAGTAAAGGAGGGGAAAAACGGATAATAGGCAGTCTATTTTGCTCGTCAATCGCTTGCCTCTGCTCAACTTGCGTCTGTTTTGATGCACGCTTTAACAAAGTTGCCTGATAAACTTGCTGACGTTTGGCAATGTCGTTACACCAAATCGAAAATTCAAACTGAGCGGTTTGCACACGGAGTAATTCTGGCATCCCCGAGCCTCCTTCATGAATGCGGCATTAAGGCCAGAAACTGGTGAAACCAGAATTTTCTAAACGCTTTTGCATCCAATCGAGCTTTTCTTTGCTGCGACAGGCAATGCGTATCACCTGATCATCACCCTCTTTATATTCTCGGTACAGATCAGGACGTGCAGTTGGGGAATCACCTAGCTCATTCCAGAACTCAGCAAACTCCGTGGCTAATAATTGTTCTAATTGTTTAAGCAGTGATTGGTCTGTGCTATTGATCACCAGCTTATCGCTATCACCTTCAATACGCGGCAATACCTTACACATTAAAAAGTCATCCCAGGCTGCTTTTAGTTCAATATCGTCTTGCGGATTTTGGCTGACCACCGCCAACAGTAACTCGTTCAGCGCCCGATAGGCCAACATAAATGGCGTGTTATCCAACACCTGGTTCACCGCCTTTAAAAAACCAATACTTTTTTTGCCATCACTGTCTATGGCAGGTAAATCCTCAAGCCGTGCGTGGGACCAAATCGGGTAACTCAGAGTTTTATTTTGAGTATTCGAGGTAAAAAAGTGATCAAAATCGTTAGGGAAGAATTCACCAAAATCAAAACTCAGTGCACGGTCGATCACCTTGCGGGAGAAGCCATGAGTGGTTTCATCCATATTCACCGTTCCAGCAACGATGAGGTTAAACGGAATTGCTATACCGTGATGTAAGAAGTATTGCCAAATATCACGCTCTAAATCATTGGATAAGTCTAAATCTAAATCCGCTGCAAGCTGCTCGATTGAGTTTTCTTTCCCACCCTTGGCCTCACTTTCAAGAGCCTGAAATATTTCGCCTTTGATCAGAGGCTCACACTCATAAACATAATCGAGTCCAGTCTCCTGTAGTTTTTTAGGATCATTCCAACTTCGAGTTTCAAGGATAGAAAGATAATCCGAAAAATACTGCTCTACCGGAGCTAAATTCATTTCATCAAGACACAACCAATATGGCCGGATGTATTCCAATGATCTTCCATGCCAGTCGTACGGCACCCCTGTAGTATCAAATGTAATCAATTCGATAATTTCTTTCCAAGCTCTAACGATAAACCGCAATACATCGGTCGCAATATAACGTGGCTGAGAACCCAAACGAGAAACATAACCCAGCAAATCGCTCGGTTCATGCCAATCTGGGCGGACTGAAATTAAACAATAAGTATCATTAAGGTTACCTGTTGCTTGGGCTTGCTCTCGAATAAAGCGGGTTTTACCCGTACCAGAAATGCCGGCTAAAAGGAGGAAGGGTTTTGAGAGAGACGTTGAAGCTACATGTGGCATTTTTTTCATCTCCTTGGGCGAAGGATATGGCTTTGCTTCACCTAGCTCTTTCTTAATATCAATAAATTCAATTTGTTTATAATATGCCAATAGTTCTAACAGATCTTGCTTCAGAATTAGGTCATCTGGAATATTATTTGCCTCATAATATTTCGCAGATATGTTGGGCTTTTCGTATGACTTACCAAGCGCAGTGTCCGCATTTAAGTCAATTTCTTGAATTCCCCATTGCTTCAACTCGGGGAGTTGTTCGAGTAAGATTCTTTTAATCTTTTGGGATCTTTCTTCCGCACCTTTTTTTGTCAAATTTTTTGTCGGAATTGTTGTTCCTTGGTTTAAGGATAGATAACAACCTGAACCGTCTGCTTTAAACAAATACACAGGGTAAATTCCATCCTGTGTCGTTGTTGTGATTTTAGGATTGAGAATTGAAAGCCAAGGAATATTAGCCCAATTGCCTGTACCAACGCTGGCTTTCACTTCAAAAGACGGCTCAAAAGCCTTAACTAATCTCTCTATTTCCTCTTTAAAATCTTGTCTGAACAGATTCGCTGTTGGATGGCCTGTAAACTGTTCTTGGGTAGCTTGAACCCACCCACTTATGAATTTTTCTATTTTTTCTTTCAGGTTCATCCTAATCCCTTAAACCAAGACTAAAAATTTGCTGTATTCGAGGCTAAAAAACTTACTTCTATTGTCTGTCGCTATACCGAACTCTACGATTCCAGCCAAGCTCATGCTTTTTAATGCCCGCGATACATTATACACAAGCAATGCTCTAGCAGCATTGAGCCAAGTGAACTTGTACTATTCCGACACTAAGCCGTACATGCAAAATACACTAGCGGTTTAGTTATCCAGTAGGTACACACTCTGTTTTATATTGGAAATGCACAATGCCAAAGCTCATAGATTAGCCAATAAATGCTGTTTCCGTCACCAATCAAGCAAAAATAGTTAGAAAAACTGAACAATTATCTATAAAGTGCCATCCGTAATTTAAGGCGTTTTGCATCTCGGTATGAAGATCTTACGATACGAATTCACTACAGGATAACCTATATATGAGTACTCTCAAAGAGCACACAACAGAGAGATAAGCCGCAGCAACCCTAGTTTTTTCGGTTGTTGCGGCGTCCTCAAGAACCTCTCAATTCTATGAGCACGCCGCCAGTTCCTTAACTTTAGGAGATGGATTCGTGCACTCAAAAGATTTTTCCTGGCAATATTCTCTTACCGCCACAATATTACTGTTATCACCATTCGATTTACTGGCATCACTGGGTATGGATATGTATCTGCCCGTCGTTCCTCTCATGGCCGATGTACTTGATGCCGGAACAGGAACGATCCAGCTAACATTGACTGTATACCTGATTCTGTTAGGAGCCGGTCAGCTTCTATTTGGCCCATTGTCAGATCGGCTCGGTCGCCGCCCTGTTTTACTCAGCGGTGGGATTGCTTACATTGCAGCTTCATTCGGTCTCGCCATGACTTCATCATCAGAAGTCTTTTTGGGCCTCCGGGTTATTCAAGCCTGTGGGGCTTCGGCATGCCTCGTAGCCATGTTCGCGGCTATACGCGATATCTATTCAGGTCGCAAGGAAAGCAACATCATCTATGGCTTGTTCAGCTCTATGCTTGCCATAGTTCCGGCAGTAGGTCCTTTGCTCGGAGCGCTGATTGACACCTGGCTGGGGTGGCGCGCGCTCTTTGGTTTATTAGGATGTGCAATGGTAGTTGCTGTTATTGCAGCCTGGAAATTCTGTCCAGAGACCCGGCGGCAACGGACGGCAGGCTTACAGTGGTCGCAGTTACTTCTTCCTGTAAAACGCCTGAATTTCTGGCTGTACACTCTCTGCCACAGTGCAGGGATGGGGAGCTTCTTCGTCTTTCTTTCGACTGCCCCCTGGATAATGATGGGCCGGCAAGGATTATCGCAGCTTAGTTTCAGCATGCTATTTGCAACAGTAGCCATCGCCATGATGGTGACTTCACGATTTGTGGGAGGTCTGATTGTCCGGTGGGGAAGCTTGAATATGTTACGGGCAGGAATGTACTGCTTAATGGCAGGAGCGCTGTTGCTGGCGGTTGGAGAGACTCTTATACCTGATTCGGTATTTGGCTTCATTTTCCCAATGTGGCTTGTCGGTGTTGGTATCTCTACTGCGGTTTCTGTAGCACCTAATGGTGCACTTCGAGGTTTCGATCATATAGCAGGAACGGTTGCAGCAGTCTACTTCTGCTTGGGGGGATTACTGTTAGGGGGGATTGGAACGCTCACGATTACACTTTTACCCAACGCTACTACCTGGCCAATTATCGCTTATTGCCTAATCCTGGCAACAGTAGTGCTTTGCCTGTCCTGCTTTAATTCCGGCAGACACCATTATTAGAGATATTAAATTTAAACAAGAATTAATAACCCGTAACTTTACGTATATAGAACGTAAAGTTACTAAAATTTTTCTTCACATTATTGACCTTCCCTTAAGGGGAAGCTTTATCTTCTTAAGAAGAACCTAAGGAGAACCTAAGGAGAACCTAAGGAGAACAGCATGAAAAAAACATTAGTTTTTGCATCAATAGTTGTCGGCACACTTGCTTTCAGTGCTGTAGCGAATACAAATACCGAGATGAAAGAAGAACTTAATGCCTCAATGACAAAAATGCATGATGATATGCATAAAAGTATGATGGCAGATAATGCTGATCAAGCTTTTGCTGAAGGCATGTTGGCGCATCATATCGGAGCGGTTGAGATGGCTAAGATAGAGCTTAAATATGGCAAAAATCCAGAAATGAGACAGCTTGCAGAAAATATTATCAAAGCACAGGATGCTGAAATTAAACAAATGCAAAATTGGTTAGAGAAAAATAAGAAATAATCTTTTATACACAATGGATTTCAAGTTACGTCGCGGTGACAAGGGAATGAATCCCCGGGAGCATAGACCACTATGTGACCGGGGTGAGCGAGCGCAGCCAACAAAAAGTCTGGGTAACGTGTTCAATAAAAAACGCTTATAGAAAAACGATAAGCGCTTTTAAATGAATGATATAAAATATTTTAATGTAATAATCGTGAATTTTAGCAAGTTCCTGTAAATCGGTAACCACCATGACTCGGAGAGAAGGTCCAAGCCCTGTTTCCATTTGGGTCTAATGCCATCTCTTCCCGTGTATAGTGGATAAATCCCATCCGTCTATAAACTTCTGAGAGTGCTGGTGTTGCAATTGATAATTTTAATTTCCCATGGCAGCCTATTTTATAGGACATATTAACGGCTTTCTCCATTAATAAATAAGCACAATTTTTGATCCCGGGATGAATGATAAGGTAAGTGACTTCAGGGTAATAACGTAAATCAGGATCATAGCGGTATAACATGACTTCTTCATAACACCTGATTATCATTATTCCTATCGGTGTATTATTAACGTAACAAATAAAATAAACAAAGTTTTTATCTTCTCCATTTTGGAGCCTATCATCAAGTTCATTTTGAACATGAATTAATAGATTAAGTGTTATACTACATTTTAAATCCCAAGAATCGTCTGCTGTTTTTCCTCTTTTATTTTCTATTTCATCGATGCAAGAAGCTAAATCATCAGAATCTTCAATGCGATTTAAGATATGATCAAACCATCCATCTTCTCCTATCGAATAATAGAGTCTCTTCGTATCTATTACCATTTTTTGTAAGTTCACTCTTCTAACGATTGATGGAATATATCCGTTAATCAATTTAGGATTATTATGATTTATATTTATATTCAATATATTATTTGGCGGTAAGGAATGGAAAGATGTTGAACGAGATAAATTTTTTGATGAGATTTTGTGTATATAACTATTAAAGGAATTTGTTCTTTTTAACATGATAAAATCCCCAAGATATGACTTATACTTCAATTAAATAGGTGGATACCCGCCGTCTTTCAAGTTGCCTCTTTGTCGGCTGCGTTCGCTCACCCCGGTCACATAGTTATCTATGCTACCGGGGATTCACTCCCTTGCCGCCGCGAAGCATCTTGAAATCTATAGGGTATAAATAAAATATTGAAGAAAGTAAGATTGATGGTTGAGGTTCTAAGCCGGAACCGCCGAAATTTCCGTCACCCTAATACTACAGTTGTAACCAATATGGTGTCACTATTATCTTCTGTTTTCTTTCTCTCCACAGAAGGGGGTGTCAAATGCCAACACCTGCTGCTTCATCTCTGACGTCCTCCATCCCGGTCAGAAAACATCGTGATATTGGCACCCTCACGGAAAAAATAACAAAAAAACCATTACCAATCGCCTGAAACTCCACCACCGCTACTGCTGCCGCCACCGCCGGAAAAATTATCATCATCATTACGATCAGAACTACAGCCACCAAACAAGCCACCAAAAAGGCTGCCGAATAGGCTTTTCAATAATGACACCACAGACGAGATCAGAAAAAACACCAGAATCACGGGTAACAGGATAATGAGCAGATAAAACTCTGCCGGAATGGAAGAAAATAACCCAATAAAGTTCAGTACATAGGTTCCTATAGCGATAGTCAGAGCACTCTTGAGAAAACGCTTAAACCAATGCCCAGTATGAAAAACTTTCAGTGGCAGTAAGATTATACTCACCAACCAAAAACCCAGTAGCATAAAGATGTCTTTACCGGATATCTGGTTGAATGCGCCATCGCCTTCTTCAAAAGCCTGAACAATCTTCGCCGTTTCTTTCTGTGCTTCCACTTGTTCAGATTTTTTCAGCCATGTGCCGATCGAATCAATTGCCTTGCTAATTCCCTGATAATAAGCACCTTTTTTGAAAGCTGGTTTCACATCCTGCAACAAAATGAGTGTAACCTTGCCATCGGATAAGTTACGTTCTAAACCGGAACCAACTGCAATACGCATTTTATGGTCATCAGAAGCGATCACAAACAAGATGCCATCATTGCGTTCTTTATTGCCTAACTTCCATTTATCAAATACACGGGAAGCAAATTCCTCAACAGTATCACTGCCCGTCGTCGGGATAATCAGAACGGCCATCTGTACTTTTTCTTCAGATTGCAGCTTTTTCAGTTGTCGGGTCAGGCCCTGACGCTCTTCTTTCGTTAGGACTTCAGATATATCTGTCACGCGCTTGCTTAATGCAGGAATATCAACGGTTATTGTTTCTTGTTTTATTTCTCTGGCTGATGCGTTGCTCATGCCGATGAGCAATAAAAACAGTATAAAAAATTGTTTAATTATCAAAAAAGAACTACGTTTCGGCTCTGTTATTCGGATACAACAACCATTCTTTGGTCTAGGGGAAATAACTAACATCAAATATCCTTAGCTCTTATTTATGGAATCAATCATCACTATTATATGAATATCTCCCACTGCACATCATGAAAAAACGGCATTATTTTTTCGATAATGCCGTTGATAATAAATTTATTCTCCCACTTTAATTTTTGCTGATTTATATGCGGTCAATAATGCCAATACTGGTGCGATAGAGAAGAGTAGAAATAGCCAATGGGAAGAAGAAGCCGCGCCCTCCACGCCACCGGGCTGATAAAATCCAAATATATTGGTGACCATCCCAGCCAGTGCGGAACCGAATGCGGTGGCAAATAGCTGAACGGTAGTAATGGATGAACCCGCAATGTTTTTATCAGCGTCACTGGAAACTTGCAAAATACGGGTTAAAAGATGAGGCCAACCAAAACCGACGCCAAAACCAAACAACCCCAATCCCAAAATGATCGGTAATATTACTTGCCACTCACCTGTTGATTGATAGGGCAACATCACAAGTAACAGAAACATGCCAATCAACATGAAGACAGGGCCACTCACAATCGAAAAACGCATTCTCGCACCATGCCAGCTAGCGCTGAGCATTTCCCCTAGCGTCCAACCCAATGCTGCGGTCGCAACCATATAACCAGACACCAAAGGCGATTGCCCATGCAGTACCTGCAAAAAATAGGGAACGAAAACATCACCCGCCAAACCTATCACCAAGAGTGATAAGGTGGAGAATAAGATCAAGTGAGGAGAGCGCAGACTCAACGCATTTTCGGGCAATAATCTCGCTGAAGTTCTGCGTTCATAGGCAATCAATAAAGATACCAATACCACTGCCGTCACTATGCCGATAATATTGATACGCACATCTTGTGACAAACTTCCTGAGGAAACAGCGAGTACGGAAGCGGATAACAGAATAAGCTGCACAATCGGCAATGCCGTTTTGGTTGTATCCTGTACCCGTTTTTTGGGCAAAATCTGATAAGTGAACAAGGCATACAGTAAGGTAATGGGTAACATAATGCCAAACGCATAACGCCACACGTTCATTTCAGCGAAAATGCCACCCACAGCCGGCCCGATTAAAGTTGCTACGCCCCACACCCCTGAAATCAATGCCATAGCCCGGGGCCAGAGTGATTGTTCAAACACCAGATTAACCATCAAGTAGGAAAGTGCAAATAAAAATCCGCCCCCTAATCCCTGAATGGTTCTGCCAACCAGCATAATTTCCATTGTGGGTGCTAAAGTGCAGAATAAACTGCCGGTGAAAAAAACCAAACTCGCAACCAAATAAGCATTTCTTGCGCCTGATGCACTCAGTAATCTCGCAGAAAGAACAGAACCAATAATTGATGCCACAACAAATAATGTCGTATTCCAGGCATAAAGGTTCAATCCGCCAATATCTTTGACGACAGAAGGCAAAATAGTAATCGCGATTAAAGTATTGGTTGCCATTAACCCTACACCCAGTGAAAGTGCCATGGCACTAGGCGCATTTTTGCTGGAAAACAGATCCCTCCAGCGGCTTTCCTCAGTCATTATCATGATTGTTATCCTGAACACAGGTTGAGTTGTGAAAAATCTTACGTTAAATTAAACAAGATAAATCTTGGAATAAATTAATGTCGGGATCAACAATATGTCAACCTCTGACTTGGAAAATAAAACAATTGAGGGGCAAACTGTGAGTGAAAAGTTATTAATGCTGCTTAAAACTCAAGGTGCCTTACAAGCCTCTGATGCCGGCAAGATATTGGGAACAACTGGAGAAGCCGCCCGGCAACAATTTGTGAAACTGGCTAAAGAAGGACTGGTTGAAGCAAAATCCGAGGCAAGGGGGGTTGGGCGTCCTGTTCAACTTTGGCATCTTACTGAGAAAGGCCATGCCCGATTTCCCGATACCCATGCAGAGCTTACAGCTCATCTGATTACGATTATCCGCAGTCAATTGGGCGAAAAAGCCATTGATTTAGTGATCAGTGCCCGCGAAAAAGAGGCTTTTTCCAACTATAAAAAGGCGATGGAAGAGGTGGCAGGGTTGCAGGAAAAAGTTGAGCGTCTGGTAGCCATACGCTGCCAAGAAGGTTATATGGCTCATTATTCTGTCGAAGAAAATGGCGCTATTCTGTTTTTTGAAAATCATTGCCCCATCTGTGCGGCTGCCAAAACATGTCAGGGGTTTTGTCGGGCTGAGCTGAAGCTATTCCGGGAAATTCTGCAAGCCAATGTGGAAAGAACCGAATATATTCTCAGTGGTGACCGACGCTGCGCTTATCTTATCACCCCCATTAACCTAGTCCAAAAAAACCTACCCAAATGATATTGAGTAGGTTTTTTGTTGCTTAATTTTTCAGATGATTCAGCCGAAGATAAAATCTGCCAGTTCGCTCTTAGCTGGCGCTCCATTGGCACCCGGACGACTGACAACGACGGCAGCAACCCGGTTTCCCAGATCGACCGCATCCCGTAATGGCATTCCCTGAGACAATCCCGCCAGCATACCACCACAATGTGCATCACCGGCGCCAATCCTATCCTCAACTTTGACCTTGTAAGCAGGCACGTATTCAGGATCACGATCTGGCTGGCATATCCATGCCCCCTCTGCACCTATACGCGCAATAATCGTGAAGCCATGTTCATTGGCATAGCGGCTGGCCTGTATCATTGGATCCCCAACACCACACAGCAAAGCAATTTCATCTTTATTCAAACTGAGGATTGTTCTGTCTGCGGGCAGTGCCTGAATAAATTCAGGATCGATATCAATCAGGCGAGGGCCAAAATCCAGTACCAAAGTCAGCTCAGTAGGTGAAGCCAGCAACCATTCACGCAATTCATCCGCTGTTGGGTTTGCCAATTCATAGCCGCTGGTATAGACATATCCCTGTTCCGGGAGCGGGATAGTCTCCAATATTTCTCTATTCCAATTATCGTCACAACCGGGAACAGAGACATAAGTACGTTTACCATCAGGTTTCATCATGGCAAAACACCAACTATTGTCTTTTGTTGGATGGCGTAATGTTACCTTTAGCCCAAGTTTTTCCATTTCTGCGGTAACACATTCCCCCCAGATGCCATTACCAACAAATATGCCATTAATCACCGGGGATTGAAGGCGACACAATGCACGCGCAACATTGAATGCACAACCACCAACTTGCCGATCAATTTCTTCAGCTTCCCAATATTCACTATCATGGGGTAATTCAGGCAATCTGAGAACAATATCCCCTGTCGCTGATCCCACCACCACAACAGGCAGTAAAGACTCCTTCATTTTTTATACCTACTCAGCATTAAATACAGGCCATAACAGATAAAACTGACGAAAAATGACAAGAATAGACCAAGGCTGGAATTCGCGAAAATCCCCACTGCCCACGGGCCACTGATGAAATCATTTTGCGTCACCAGAAAACCAGCTAACGCCCCTAGTAGCCAGCAAAATATGGGGATCCATTTAATGCCGCCATTCGGGCCAATGTAATTAAACAATTTGTCCGTGCAATACCCCTGATTACGACTGATAACAATATAATCAAGCAGGAATATCGCTTCCCATGAGACTAAAAACACGCCGCAGAATATCAGAAATGCGATAAATGGCCCCATAAAGTCACCAGTAACAAAAAGGGTATAAATCGCGACACTCAGCACAATCATGGAATCAATAGCAACCGCATGAACCCGCTTAACTTTTATCCCCAATGTCAACAAATTCAAGCTGGCAGAATAGAGGCTCATCACGGCCATGATGACTATGCCTGCGATTGCCGTCATTAAGTAAGGGATCAGCATCCAATCCGGCAAAATAGAACCAATGTGAGCAATAGGATTCTCGGATTTGGGCAGGTCAGGTAATTGGACGGAAAGCAAAATCCCCGCAAACAATAGCAGTACCAGAGGGATCATTCCGCCCGCAGTTACCGCTGTGAAAATTTTTACTTTGGAGGCGTTTTCATGCTGATAGCGACTATAATCAGCGCTCGTTGCAGCCCATGCAATGCCACTACCGGCAGCAACAACAGAAACGGCTGGCAGGAACCCAGTTAACCAACTGCCCGATGGCATGGTTAATACCGCTTCCCATTTTGTTGTAAACAAAATATAGAACACCACAACCAGTGTCATTACACCAAAAATCTGGATAACCCACCGCTGTAAAGCAATGACCATCTCTTTTCCCAGCAAAGTGACACCAATTGACAGACCAGCAAATAAGACCATGCTGACCACCGTCAAAAATGTACTTTCGGGAAGCCCGCAGGCCTGAAATAAAGCGGAAAGTGTCAAAGTGCCGGTGACGATATTAATGGATTCCCACCCCATGGAGATGAACCAGAAGATCACCGTCGGGGCAATATTTCCCTTAATACCAAAAATAGTGCGGGAAAGGGTGAGGGTTGTGGTTCTTCCCACTTTACCGCTGAAACTGAGGTAACCAACCAGTGCAAAGCTGGAGAGACCAAGCAGCGCCGCGAGTACGGATTGCAGGAAAGAGAGCTTAAAGGAAACAATGATGGCACCGTAAACAATGCCGAGAATGCCAATATTGGCGGCTGACCAGACCCAAAACAGATCCAGAGGTGTACCTGTACGTTCTGAAGGAGGAACAATATTTATACCTGTGCGTTCTACCTTCCAAAACCGATAACTATCTTGCTGTGTACTCATTATGTTTTCCATCACTGAAAAACCCTATCTGAGTTGACGTTACCAACTTATACCATTATCTCAGCAGGGAATATGAAGATACCGGATATCGTCCTGAAAAATGGCTCCGGGCATGGCTTCAATGGTTCTCTTTCCCTAGGTTGGCGCAAACATTTACACGCATGACCGGAGTACCACAAAAAAATGACGCCATGACCAGAGCGCAACGTTTCGATTTGCTTAACCAACAGAAAGCGCTAATCAAATCTCTGTCTCTTCATACACAACATGGCAGCAGGACACCTTCCACCACGCCCCCCTAGGGCCGATGTATGACATCGGCCCTGAGATTGAAGAACACATAACGTTCCTATATACCCATCGGCTTTCGAGCTACAGCTTTGCGGGATGTAACTCAAAACATACTGGATATACATTTCTTGCAAATAGGTCGGGTAGTTTCAGAAAAACTCCCGACTTCTTATATAAGCAAGACTTATACTTTATCGGGCCATGAAGGCCAATGAAAGTCCAATTTTGTCATTATGTGATGCCAATCTAATTCCAATACACTCTATACCTTGCTGTACAGGCTAATGTACACTTACGCCATCAAATAACCGGGGTTAAAAATATGCTGAATCACTTTGTTGACTGGATACACGAACAACTTGAAAAGAAAAGCAATAGCCCTCGTTATATACAATTGCAAAAAGCCATCGAAATGGCGATTGAAAAACAATTATTGGCTGTAGATGAGTTTTTACCCCCCGAGCGCCGATTAGCAGAACGGCTCAATATATCCCGAGTCACTGTCAGTAAGGCGATGCAGCTTCTGGAAGAAAAAGGGGTGATCATACGCCAGCAAGGAATTGGCACTCAGGTTGCAAAACCGGGGAATTCTTCTCTTAATCAGGCGGTTGGCTTTACTTCCCAAATCATTAAAGAGGGAGGAACGGTATCCAATTATTGGTTATCAAGAAAGATTATCCCCGCGCCGGAAGATATAGCGAAAAAATTATCGATTAACACGGGCGAGTACATTGCCAAACTGCGCCGCATCCGCCTTGCTAACGGCACTCCGGTTTCCCTTGAGAATACCTACATTCCCCAAGCCTATCTGCCTCACCCAGAATTATTGGAAGGTTCCCTGTATGCTCATTGGGAACAACAAAATATTCACCTCACCAACGTGCATCATAAAATCAAGGCCATTGCCTGCCATGCAGAGCTTGCCATATTGCTCAATATCGCCGAAAACTCACCATTGCTGCAAATTCACCAAATCAGCCTGAATAGCCAAAATGATGTCATTGAATTCAGTGAAATTTTGTGTCGTGGTGATATTTATGGGTTGGATTTCAATTCTCCTCAGAATATTGACATCAATTATAAACCATAAAAATCATTAATATATATTGTCGTTCATCAAGGTTATTTCCCCTGTTTTTTGGGGATATTCAATCCCTCTGCTATACATCATTTTTTTAACCTAACTTATATTCTTATCATTAAAAATATTACTTTTTTGTTAAAAAATAACCTTTATCGAATAAAAAAGGAACAGCATACTATTAAATCATAAAAATATTACTTTAGTGTTTATAATAGAAAATCCCTAATAGAAATCGGCCAACACAAGAAAAATAACTAATAAAAACAACATATTAAAATCAAAAACATCTCGATAACCCATCGATTTCAAATCATTAGGGAGAAATAAAAATAGCAAACAAAGCAGTGCAAGAAACGATAAGGGCCATATCACCTTTTACTCAAGGGATTATTTATGAACGATATTAGCCAATTATATTCAAAACATCCTGAGTTATACGATGCATTTTCAACCCAAAGAGAATTTCTGGCAGAATGCCGCTCCCTTCTTGATCTCTCATCTCCCTGCGATCCTCATGAAATAACCACATTAGAATTACTCGCCGGACCAGCAAGACATTCACTGACGTTTAATCAATTGGGGTGTAAAGCTTATTCACTTGATGGTTCTGAAGGGATGAAATCCTATTCCGTCGCAAAAGGTCTACAACGCGAAGAAAACTACTTTGTTTCGAGCTTACCTTCTGATGAGACGATTATTCCTCCTGATTTGAAATTTAATATTTTCACTTTGCTCAGATATTCTGTTGGTTACTTTACAAAAGAATCCATTCAATGGTTATTAAAATGGTGCCAACGTCACTCCCATAAAAATGGCATACTTTTCATTCAGATACATAAACCAAGCACATTCATTGACATTATCGAAAAACATGAAGAAACACGTGTTATCAGTGACACTGAGCTGGGCAAGGTGGAAAGCTATTGGCCAATCACTCCGCCTGAATGGAGCGACACTACCTGGGAAGCCATAATGACGGTAAAAGTGATTATTAATGGTGAAACTCATTTATATGAGTCCCGAGAAATAATCCACTCTTATGAGGATATTAAGCATCTTGCTGAGTTAATGGGGTGCAGGGCAGAAATCATTCCGCCACAAAAACTATCTGGATTTACAACCAGCGCCCATATCGTCGCCATATATCTATAAACATATTCCTTCTGCCAGTCTGAATCGCTGACAGAAGGAATAGTATAGCGAGAAAGCAACTACAGGAAGAAAGTAAAAACGTGGTTATTCCTTACCTGCCGCATGCAACTGCTGGTAAATATAGTGCTTATAACTCTCTACCAACGCGTTGTCCTGACAATCATTCAAAGCACCATCACACAAATGACGCATGGTCATATTGGCCTGATAAAATGGCGGCGCAACCAAGCGGGCACGCTCCAGTATGATTCCGCCCAGGAAAGAAATATCCGTCAGTTTACCCGTCGTGATTGAAGTTCCCTGTTTTAAATTATCCCGTAAGGTAAATTGGGTAATATGCGCGGGATCAGGTAGTGAAGAGTGATAATGATCAAAATGGATGTTCGGTTGATGATCGCCAAAATAGAGGAAAACCGTGGGCTTATCGCGCTTGGCAACAAATTCACTGAAATCCTTGATGGCCGGATCGGAGGCGATAATTTTTTCCATGTAATGACTGAATTTGCCTACTGCTGTTGAATGTTCAACACTGCCAGTCAAACCATAGTCATCATGATGGTTCTCATCATAAGGGCCATGTTCAAACATTGTCAGAGAGAAGATAAAAATTGGCTTATCGGTTTCCTTAGCCAAAATAGTTTTCACATAAGACAACATATCCTGTGTCGAAATCGTCCATAGGTTTTCACCCATGCTGGCGGGATAGCCTAACTCTTGTGGCTGGATCACCCGGTCAACGCCTAATGTCTTGTAAGCGTGCCCGGCATGATAAGCAGATTTATTAAATGGCGTCAGCACAACGGTGTAATAACCATTGTCTTTCATCGCACGGAATAAACTGTTTTGCAGATGATCGACAACAAAGTAAAACACGGCATTTTTGCGTGAGCCGAAATCATCCGTATTCAATCCCGTTAAAACAGAGAATTCAGATAACCATGTTCCACCACCAAAAGTTTGTACCCTTAGCGGACCTTGGGCGCTGACACCCGCATCGCGCTGGAACATATACAAATCTGGCAAGCTAACATTAGCGGGTAATTGGTAAAGATGGGGATTAACGGTGGATTCTTGCAGTAAAACAACCACATCGGGTTTCACGGCTGATTGAGGTTCAGGCAGAGTCACTTTTTTCGCCTGTCGCAAGAAATAATCAGCAGATGTGCCAAACTGCGGTGGCTGATATTCTGCATCCATGGCCGACATCACCATATTGGTCATCGTTCCCCGCCCTTTCGGCAATTCATTCTGCCATTGAGCGTAGTAGGCTTTGACCGTTAAATTGATACCCCAAACACTGGCGGCCATCAAAACGATACTGGCGAAGCGCCATTTGATACTTCGTACAGGAGAAACCGTTTTCCAGCTCAGTATCATATTGAATATCAACCAAATAACCATCGCCACTACCGCAATACCGGCCAGCCAATAATGACGCAAAGTTTCCTGATTTGCGGGGTCCAGCATGACATTCAAATCGGAAAACATCAGTTGTTCTTTGTAGTAGTGGACTTTTAGCTGATTGAGGAATTTGAGGATAATAAATAAGGTTCCCGTTAACACCGCCGAAAATAACCAACGCGCTGAAACTAAGAAAACCAGGCCAAAGATGACGCTAAACACGCCGACAGACACCAGTGCAGGATAAATATCTCCGCCCTTTTCAAACACCAATATCAAGGAAGCAATCAGCAGCAATCCAAGATAAATCTTCGAGATTATCTTTTTCTTCATACTCTATTGAATTCCACATATGAGTTCAGTTTGACATCACTCGCTGAAAATAGCATAGGTTTTCAAATATGCCGTAAATAAAATGCAGCAAATTCGCTCAATGAAGACAGCGTGGATTCAAAGGAGTTCAACAGCCATTTTGTAAAATAGATATTTTATGACAAGCAGCTAGAAAACGTCCCCATCCCGTAAAACGTGCAAGTTTGCCTTCCTGCGGGTAAAACCTGTACGGTCAAAGTACTCCAGAATTTGGATCGCTAATTTCCGGCCGATACCTAACTCATTGCGAAAATCTATCGCGGTAATGCCTCCATTAGCCTGATCATATTGACGGATCAAATCAGCAAATTGCTGTATATACCGGCGGTGATAATAACGATCAGGTACGATAGCGATAATAAGCCCCAATTGTGCGGCAGTACGCAAAAGGCGGCGTATGGTTTCTTCATCTTCCCCCATTTCAGTTGCCAAATCGCGTATCCACCACGCTTCCTCCTTGAAATGCGATTCTGCTTTTGACCACAAATTTGCCTGTTCTGTGGTAAACGCCAACCCATGTTCAGGCAAATGCAGCCCGCCATGCGTTTGCTTTAGCGCTTTCTGCTCAAGTAAGCGATTGATCAAGGTATAAACCAGCGTTTCATCCAATGTTGGCAGCGCCATCCGTTTCAGGCGGGCTTTACCCAAGCCCAGTTGATCGGGGTGTTTCTCGTGATATTCCGCCAAAACCTGCAATAACTTTTGCTCCGCTAACGCCGCATTCTGCTGCGATAATGCCCAATCATCCGCAATAACGAGCTTTACTTCTGCCAATAGGCTATTGATCTGGTTTCTTGTCAACTGACGCGCCCAGGCAAAATGGCTGAGAGACAGTGCACCATTCGGTAAATGCAGCATGAGATGCTCTGCATGACTGACAGCCCGTGCCAATTGTGATAGCCAATTCAGGAATGCAGGCTGGCGTTTCCCCCTGCGCGGAGAATTCAGGTTAATGACCCTTGCACCTGCCAACGTTTTTTTGGCACTGATATCACGCAATATCAGGCGATCATTTTCAACTAACCACAAAGGGCGATCCAACACCAATTCAGCCAATATCGGCGTATCAGCCAGCGAGTTCAGCAATGAAATTCGCCCGGTAATATGGCTGGCGGCATGATGGATATGGAGAGATTGCCAATTTTGCAGTGGTACATCCGTTTCAATTTCCACCAGCACTTTTTCAGACGCGGACATTGAATTTTGCGAGGCCCGGATTTTTTGAGAAAACGGCTTTTGCGCTAATAGCCAATCACCACGGGAAATGTGCTCTTTGCTGATATCACCGGCAATATTCAAAGCAATACGCTGGCCTGCCTGCGCAACCTGAGCAGGTTGATTCTGGGCATGTAAGCCACGAACCCGGACAGCTTGGTCACAACCCGTCAGCCACAACGTATCACCGACATGGATACGCCCCGCCAAAGCCGTTCCTGTGACCACCAATCCCGCGCCTTTAACCGTAAAGGCCCGATCGATTGCCAACCGAAAACGTTGATTCAATGTTTCCTGCTGCGGGTTTTGAAGAAGGGAAGAATGGCGATTTTGATGGACAGACAGTAAGTGTTCTCTCAGCGGGGCAATGCCATCACACGTTGTTGCCGCCGTCACAAACAGAGGCGCTGATTGCCAGCCTTGAGATGCCAATAACTGTCTCACCTGCTGCCGGACTTCCTCAATCCTTGCCTGTTCGACACTATCGGCTTTGGTCAGTACAACCGTGATATCAGGCCGCCCGATTAAACGCAGGATCGCCAGATGCTCCTGAGTTTGTGCCATCACTCCATCATCACAGGCGACAACCAACAGAACATGATCAATCCCCCCCATTCCCGCCAGCATGTTAGACAGGAATTTTTCATGCCCCGGTACATCGACAAAACCTACCGAAGAGCCATCTGGCTGCGGCCAATAGGCATAACCGAGATCGATAGTCATGCCCCGTTTTTTCTCTTCCGGTAAATGGGTCGTATCAACTCCTGTGATTGCGTGAATCAGGGTCGTTTTACCGTGATCAACATGTCCCGCTGTGGCAAAAATCATAGTCATCGAGCCTATATCTATAACAACGATTCTGAGGGGTTTTTATGAAAATAACGCCTGAAATAACGTATTCCCATCTTCAAGGCAACGCAAATCCAGCCATAACCGCCCATCATACAGACGCCCAATCACGGGCTTGTTCAAATTACGCCATTGATGAGCCAATTTCTCCAATGTACTGCCACGCCCATCAATCGCAGTAAAAGTCAGCGCCCAACTGGGTAAGCGATCCACAGGTAAGGAACCGCTGCCAATCTGGGAATAGCAAGGTTCATCGCGAACAATGAATTTGTCGCTGTAATATGCCTGAATGTTGGGCAGTAACTGTTGCGCCATGTCATGGATTTCATCTTGCGGACGAGTCAGTAAACGCAGTGTCGGTAACGTTTGACGAAGCTGTTCAGGATGTTGATAAAGACGCAATGTGGCTTCCAATGCAGCCAGTGTCATTTTATCCGCCCGCAATGCACGTTTCAGGGGATGGCGTTGAATGGCTTCAATCCACGGTTTCTTACCGACAATTATTCCGGCTTGCGGGCCACCCAACAATTTATCACCGGAGAAAGTGACAAGATCGATGCCGTGGCTCAGATAATCCTGTGGCATCGGTTCCGCAGGCAAGCCATATTGCGCCATGTCTGTCATGGAACCACTACCGAGATCGATGGCAGTCGGGATTTGAGATGCGATACCCAACTTCGCCAGTTCTTCACCCGATACTTCGGCAGTAAAACCTTCGATGCTGTAATTGCTGGTATGCACTTTCATCAATAAACCCGTTTCGGGGTTGATTGCCTGCTGGTAATCTTTCAAGTGCGTTCGGTTAGTCGTCCCCACTTCGACCAAACGACAACCCGCTTGCACCATCACATCGGGAACACGAAAGGCACCGCCAATTTCCACCAGCTCACCACGGGAAACGACAACCTCTTTTCCCTGCGCCACAGTCGCCAATACCAGCAAAACCGCAGCAGCGTTATTGTTGACGATACAGGCATCTTCTGCTCCCGTCAGGGTACACAGTAGATCAGCCAGCGCGCGATCACGATGCCCACGAGCCGCACCATCAAGGGAATATTCCAACGTAACCGGCAAACGCATCACCTGTGTCACCGCATCAATCGCCGGCTCTGCCAGCAATGCCCGCCCCAAATTAGTGTGAAGCACCGTGCCACTCAAGTTAAGCACGGGTTTCAACGCTGACATCTGATCCTGTCCCAATCTTTGGCGTAATGGTGCGGCCCAATTATCACTCCATTCCGGCAGGGTTTGATGTTCCCGAATATTGAACCGCGCCTGCGCCTGCATTTCCCGCAATATATCTACCACTCGCGTCTGCCCATGATGCGCTGTCAACGAGATAATTTCTGGCTCCCGCAGCAATCGATCAATAGAGGGTAATTGACGGTACAGTGAGTTTATTGCTTGTGTCATCGTTTCATTCCTCACCACTTATTCTCATCTATCACCATTTATTCATTGGGAACATTTATTCATTGGGAAATAGAAAAGGGTTCAGGCTGCTACGGGCGAAACCTTCCTCTTCCATTTTGGCATCCAAAATCAGTGATGCCAGATCATCCGCCACGGCATCCACATTAGGATCTTTTTCCTGATAAAGAATTTTCAGATAACTGCCGCAATCACCACAACTTTCCGCCTTGACTGCCGCTTGCTCACTATCCAATGACCAATAATTCAGATCACGAGTCTGCTCACAATTGCTGCATTTGACTCGCACAACATGCCACTCACTTTCACACAAATGGCAATGCAAGTAGCGCAAGCCTTGGCTGGAGCCGATTTGCACAATACTGACAACGGGCATACTGCCGCAAACCGGACAAAACTGTCGGTGTTCACCATATTCCGCCCGCGCTTTGCCGGGGATCAGACTGGCCATTTGAGCCCAATAAACAGACAATGCCGCCCAGACAAACACGGCCTGATCGGCACCGACTTTGCTGAATTCTCTATTAAGCAGTGCACTTGCCATCTCTTCCAGCTCTTGTTCTGAGTTTTTTGCCAGATTTTCAATGGCAGGTTTTACATGTTCTGGCACGGTGGGCAACAATTCTGCTATCAGGGAATACAGGATATTTTGCCAGTGCTGAGTACGGGGCAGGATTTTACAATCTAACGGGATGCCACTCTCTTGTCGGGAATGATCGATAATTTCACCCAACTCCACATTCAGCGGATTGTCATACAGGGCTTTTTGCTGCGCCTGCACGATTTCAGCAACAAAATTCAGATAGTTTGAAAATGGATTGTTTTCTGTCGCCAACGTTCTCAGACGTTCGGCACGACGTTGATACAGATTTTTCAGATTGGCAAACAGCAAGGGAGGAATAAAACCAGCACCTCTTTCACTTACGCGCTCTTTGCCTAACTGCTCTTTAGGAACAATGCGAATACTCATTACCTTCACCTTCCCATTATGTTTATACGTAAGTATCCAACCATCTTACCTTGTCAAACATCACCTTACCAAACAACGGGTATTACCATGCAAGTTTACTGACATCACCGTAACAATTCAGGTTAGACTATCAGTGCTATAAAAAGGGGGGAAGGGTGGATTTATCTGCATAATCATTAACACTCTTCTGGGTTGGCCTATCGATAATTGAAGAGATTGATGATGAAACTAACACCTAAAAAATTACGGGCGGCAATAGAAAAATATGCCCAATTGCCTGAGAAACAGAGAAATTTAACCCAAAAGCAGATAGATTGGTTTACCAATCCAGAAAACGTATTCCTGCTGATAAGTCTGGTATTAACCCTGCCTAAGGAAACAATGACTGAGATGGGGGACAGCATTAGCAGTTGGGTTGAGGTTGCCATCGCGGAACTTGCGTTAACGACGAATAAGTTACCAGCAGAAGCCAAGCAACAATTTGAAGAGGCTATTGAATACATTCTGGCTTATACCAAAGAAAACGACGAGATCAACAGTGAATGTGTGCTGCTTTGTTTATCAATATTGAAGAGACACCAGTTTCACATCGACACTGACATCACTCATTTGCTGGATGTTCCAAAATATGCAGATGACACCAATATCGCAACTTTTCCCCAGAAACAGCCCAGATTAAGCCAACTATTTGATCAATTTGAGATCCAATCTGGCATTGAATTCATTGAGTTTTTCGAAACCGGCTTTTCTGTAGTCCCTGCTGAAACCTTACCTCATTTACTGTCGGAAGTGGCTCACCATCCATGGGGCATAGATGCTCTACTTTTACTGACTCAGTACTTTGAAGAACCCGTTGCCCTTGCCTGTGCGGAAGCGTTGGATAATTGCCCTTCCTCGGCATGGACAAATTTATCCTACTTGCAACTTTTAAACCTGTGTGCACGATTCAATCGCCATCCCTCTATTAAACACTGTTTTAAGCGCTGGAAAAAACGCGCACTGGCACACAATAAGGCCCGGAAAGCAGCAGAAATACATGAATTATACGCCTCCCATGTTGATGGCAATGATTGCGCCAGTATGATGGCAAAAGTGACACTGGGTAATCAGGTATCTCAGTTAAACATGATGCTGGATTTCAAATCGGGCATTCGGGAGACCTTACTGCATCTTGATCCTGAACAATCCCTCACTGAGCTGATCGCACAATTAGACCCCCATGTAGACTTTACACCGGTTTCTCCAGACTGGCTGCAACAAGTCTTACCGTGGATCCTTTCAGTACAGTCAGACAAAAACACCCCACTCGACCTCTACTCACTTTATTGGTTATCGCAACTCCCTTTCGAGTGGACACAACCAGAAGCGTTTGATTTTGAATACTGGAGCCAAAAACTGGGCTATCAAGCCAATCGGCAGCGTCAGGAACGAAATCGCCTCAACCTTATGACGGGGTATTCACCATTAATTATGAGTTGGCTGGCACCAGAAGAATATATATTGGAAGCGAAAACACCTAAGGATTTATTGAAGCACTATTACTATGCAAACCGGGAGCTGTTTACTGAACGCCTGACTTACTCGGCCGCAGTCGAACAGTATAAACTGCCGCCACAAGCGCAACGTCTGACGAATGATTATTTAGACTTGGCCTATACACTCAGCGATCCCACTTTGAGTCGCAAAAAATTTGCACTATTTGATACCTTATCAGAGTTCAGTTTTGAGTACTTTACCACCGCGATGGACCTTATCGATGCTGAGATGCCACTACAAGGATTAGTCATCAAAGTCAGCTTACTTGATGCAAGCCCTGCGGTATGGCGCCGGATTCAAGTCAGCAACCAACTCACACTAAGTGAATTTCATGATGTGATACAAAATGCCATGGGATGGGAGAATGCCCACCTGTTCCGCTTTGATATTATGGGAATAGAAATCTCAGAAGAGCATTATGACCAAGTACGTATCGGAGTATTTCTGAGTGATATCGGCGATTATCTCAGCTACCAATATGACTTTGGCGATGATTGGTTCCATTTGGCGATAGTCGAGAAAGTACTGCAAAAAGATATTACTCTGCCTGTAGTTACGGCAGGTAAGGGCATGTGTCCGGCTGAAGATTCTGGCGGTATTTTTAGTTGGAACCATTTACTCAAGTTGAGGAAAAAGAAAGTCCTGACTGAAGACGAAGCAGAGCAATTGGATTGGGCGGGATTATCTCCAAGTGAAGAGCCTGAGCCTTTTGATAAGGAGCAGGCTAATCAGAGGCTCAAAAAATTATTCAGTGAATAATTTTTCCTTATTTATGGAGCATCGGCTACTTGAATAAATCAGCTTGGTGCTCTTTATATTTTGGCGGTAATGTCTGACAGGTCTGTAAAAGCGCAAAAGTCTCTAGAATAATCTCTTGCGCTTTCTTATTGTTGGCATATTTCTTAGCACCCTTTCCAAACCGTCTTTAGTAAACGATGATCGTCAACACTATTTACCAGCCCAAGTCGCGTTTTAACTCATCAATTGTGTTTACATGGTGAACATCTTTACCATTTTCCAGCTCACGAATGGCTTGTAATGTTTCGCTATTTGGTTGGAAAAAACTGTCAGATAATTGCCCTTCAACCACTAACCGATTAACAATCATACAAATCACAGTAGACAAATCCAGCCCTAACGCCTTGGCATTTGACATAGCCGCTTCTTTAGAATCGAAGGTATTCTGGCTATTACAACAGAACCATATCAAGCTTCCATAAACGATTCAAATAATAATCAATTAGCCCATTTTGCAGCCACAAAATAAATTTTATCAATTTGATTTTCCTGCACGATAGGGAGACATGTTCAATATTAATTGCCTATTTTCATTACAATTATGCTAATAACCTAAAGTTAATATCTTTCTCTTTTTAGAGAAATTTTCTTATTGAGTTAATTTTTCCTTTTAGGTATATTTTTTCGTCAGGAGGAGCTAAAATGTTCAATGTGATAACTCACCCAGACGCACTGTTAGAATTAAAACAGTTACCGGACGAACTACGAGGTCGGATGTTCAAATTAATAGAGCGTCTACGAACGAACGGTAATCAGCTAAAAATGCCACATAGCAGAGTTATTGGTGGTGGTCTGTTTGAATTGAGAATAGGAGATAAAAACATTACCAGAACGCTATATGCATTTGAAATAGGCCAGAAAATTTACCTACTGCATGCATTTGTGAAAAAAACGCAAAGAACCCCTACTGGTGCGATAGAAATCGCCAGAAAACGGCTGAAGGAGCTTACCGAATGAAAGGTATTGAATTTGACCAATTGAAAGCAGAGATGTTAAATACACCAGAGGCCATCCAAGCATACAACGATGCAGACAAAGAATTAGGTATTATTGAGCTACTATACCAAATGCGTGAACATGCTGGGTTGTCTAAATCAGAATTGGCTAATAGATTGGGAGTTTCTCCATCTGCCATTACGAGGCTTGAAGGTAACCCAATGGGGGCCAGCATGAAAACGCTCTCCCGCTATGCCAGAGCCTGCGGTGCCAATATCGATATTAAAGTGAGTTATTGATAAGAAATGAGTGGGGCCCCGGTCTCACTTCATTTTCAATATGTAAGAAAAAAGCAGGGTACACAAAATACCCTGCCTCAAATTTACTCTTTTTCCTTCTGTTGTTCTTGTTTCACTATCTCACGATACCAGCGGGGATGATGTTTTTTCGCCCAGCCACGTGTGACCCAGCCTTCCACCATTGCCCGTACTGAGCCTTTCACCCAAAACGCCGCATAAGCGTGGACAATAATGGTCAGAATCAGGCCGATCGCTGACAGTGAGTGCACCAGCAAGGCAATTCTGATCAATGGAATCGAGAAATATTCGGCAAAATAAGGACGCCAGATAATAATGCCGCTGACCAACAATAAAAACAGACAAATACTTACCGACCAGTAAATGCCTTTCTGACCGAGGTTATACTGCCCGATATCCCCCGCTTCTTCATTACGCAGCACTTTATGAACATTCTTTGCCCATTCAATGTCATCCCTGTCAATCAGGTTATGTTTGAAGTACCTGAAAAACATAAAGATAAACAGGAAGAACATGATCGAACCCGCAAACGGATGCAGTATCCGTGATAGCTGTGGTGTACCAAAGATATTCATCATCCAGTTCAGGGAAGGGAAGAAAAATCCCAATCCACTGATAGCGGTGAATAAAAAGCAGATTACCACCGCCCAATGATTGACTCGCTCAACCGGAGAATGACGAATAATGATATCGTTACGCTTTTTCATTTCTTCACCTCCTGATCGCTGGAATCAACATCCTTGAGTGCGCTCTCTTCCTCTTCTGTAGAGACACGGTTCGGGCCAATGCCGACGTAATGGAAAATGGAAGCAGCAAAGGTCGCGGCAAAACCGATTGCCGCCAATGGCTTCCAGACACCTTTCCAGAATGTGACCGTCGGGCTGATGGTCGGGTTATCCGGCAGGCCATGGTAAAGCTGAGGTTTATTGGCATGGTGCAGAACATACATCACATGTGTTCCTCCCACACCTTTGGGATCGTACAACCCGGCATTTTCATAACCGCGTCCCTTAAGCTCCTCAACCCTCTCCGCTGCCAGCGCTTTCATATCCTGCTTACTGCCGAAATGAATCGCGCCGGTCGGACAGGTCTTCACACAGGCAGGCTCCTGCCCCACACCAACACGGTCAACACACAGGGTACATTTGTAGGCGCGATTATCCTCTCTGTTGATGCGCGGTACATCGAAAGGACAACCCGCAATGCAATAGCCGCAGCCAATGCAGTGCTCTGACTGAAAATCAACAATACCATTGGCATACTGAATAATCGCCCCTTCTGCCGGACAGGCTTTCAGACAACCCGGATCAGCACAGTGCATACAGCCATCTTTACGGATCAACCACTCCAGTCTGCCATTCTCCTCCACTTCGGAAAATCGCATCACTGTCCATGACTTCGCCGTCAGATCGGCCGGATTATCATAAACACCGACGTTGTGCCCAACTTCATCACGAATGTCGTTCCATTCTGAACACGCCACCTGACACGCTTTACAGCCGATGCAGGTCGTCACGTCGATCAACTTTGCCACTTCCTGCTGGTGCTCCCGCACATGAGGTGCGGGAGTCAGTGAATTGGTGGCAGAGCGGCGAATAATGTCCTGAGATTGCAATGACATGATTTTTCTCCCCTACACCTTTTCCACATAAACCAGAAATGCCTTGAATTCCGGTGTCTGCGTATTGGCATCACCGACAAACGGCGTCAGGGTATTCGCAAGGAAACCTTTCTTCGCCGCGCCTTCAAAACCCCAGTGAATCGGGATACCTATGGTATCTACTTCACGACCATGAACATTCAAGGTACGAATACGCTTTGTCACCACCGCCTTGGCTTTGATATAACCACGTTTGGAGCTGACTCTGACAGTATCACCCTGCTTGATACCTTTCTCTGCCGCCAACCGTTCACCAATTTCCACAAACTGCTCTGGCTGGGCAATAGCGTTTAGCAACGCATGTTTTGTCCAGAAGTGGAAATGTTCGGTCAATCGATAAGTGGTTCCTACATAAGGGAATTTATCGGCCTTACCCATCGCTTCAAAATCACTCTTGAATACGCGGGCAGCCGGATTGGAAACCACATTCGGATGCAGCGGGTTAGTTCCCAACGGCGTTTCGAACGGCTCATAATGTTCAGGGAAGGGGCCTTCAGCCATTTTGTCGATGGCAAACAAACGTCCCATGCCTTCGGGCTGCATGATAAACGGCCCAACATCCGTACCGGGAGCCGCGTTGCTGTAGTCCGGGATATCTGCACCCGCCCATTTATCACCATTCCAGGCAATCAATTGACGTTTCGGGTCCCACGGCTTGCCCTGTGGATCGGCTGATGCACGGTTATACAGGATGCGACGATTCAGAGGCCACGCCCATGCCCACCCCAGTGTATTACCGATGCCGGACGGATCTGCGTTATCACGGCGGGCCATCTGGTTGCCTTCCGGTGTCCAGCTTCCGGCGAATATCCAGCAACCACTGGCGGTTGTACCGTCGTCACGCAATTGCGCGAACGATGACAATTGCTGACCTTTTTTCACCAGCACATTGCCGTTGTCATCCAGCAAATCAACCAGAGCACGGCCGTTATTTTCCTGCGCCACTTCTTCTGGGGTTGGATTGTCAGGATCGAGATAATCCCATGTCATACTTAAGACTTGCTCTGGTGCCGCGCCACCTTCTTCGCGGTACAAATCACGCAGGCGCTTGAAGATACCTGACAGAATTTCACCATCCCCAATAGCTTCACCCGGTGCATCCGCCCCTTTCCAGTGCCATTGCAGCCAGCGGGCTGAATTGACTATTGAGCCATTCTCTTCGGCAAAACAGCAGCATGGCAGGCGGAACACTTCGGTCTGAATGGCAGAAGGATCAACATCGTTAAATTCACCATGATTTTGCCAGAATGAAGACGTTTCAGTACTGAGCGGATCAACCGTGATCAAAAACTTCAGTTTCGACAACGCGGCAACCACTTTGTTCTTGTTCGGGAATGATGCGATGGGGTTGAATCCCTGACAGATATAACCGTTCACTTCCCCTTTCGACATCATTTCGAAATATTGCAGGACATCGTAAGGCTTATCCCACTTCGGCAGCAGATCAAAGCCCCAGTCATTCTCTTTACGGGCATTATCGCCATAAAAACTCTTCATCAGACTGACAAAGAACTTCGGATAATTTCCCCAATAATTGACCTGTCCCGGAACAGTGGATTTTGGGGTACTGGCCTGCAAATAAGTTTGCAGGTCGGCCTGTTTCTCCGACGGCAGGGAGAGATAACCCGGCAGGCTCTGCGACAGCAGCCCCAAATCCGTCAGGCCCTGAATATTGGAGTGACCACGCAGCGCATTAATACCGCCGCCCGCCATTCCCATATTGCCGAGCAACAATTGGATCATAGCCATGGTACGAATGTTCTGTGCGCCAATGGAGTGTTGCGTCCAGCCCAGTGCGTACAGGAAAGAAGTGGTTTTGTCTTTCGCACTGGTTTCTGCCAGATATTCACACACCCTAAGAAAATCTTCCTTCGGCGTGCCACAAATATCAGTCACAACATCCGGCGTATAACGGCTGACGTGAGATTTCAGCAAATTCCAGACACAACGGGGATGGGACAGGGTTTTGTCACGTTTGGCAAAACCATTCTCATCCAGTTCGTAATTCCATGTCGTTTTGTCATACCTGCGATTTTCCGCATCATAGCCGCTGAACAAACCATCATCGAACGAAAAATCCTCTCGCACAATCAGGCTGGCATTGGTGTAAGCCTCGACATATTCACGATTAATCTTTTCATTGGTCATCAGGTATAAAATCACACCTGATAGGAAGGCAATATCCGTACCGGAACGAATAGGCGTGTAAAAATCCGCCACAGATGCTGTACGGGTAAAACGTGGATCGATAACAATCAGTTTCGCATTGTTATGAATTTTGGCTTCCATCGCCCAACGGAAACCCACAGGATGTGCCTCAGCGGCATTCCCGCCCATCACGACGATCAGGTTCGCGTTCTTAATATCCACCCAGTGGTTGGTCATCGCACCGCGACCAAATGTTGGAGCAAGACTTGCTACCGTTGGTCCGTGTCAGACACGCGCCTGGTTGTCTACGGCAAGCATGCCGAGAGCGCGACTAAATTTTTGCGATAAAAAACCCGTTTCGTTACTGGCTGCGGAAGCACACAACATGCCCGTTGTCAGCCAACGGTTAACCGTAACGCCATCTTGGTTGGTTTTGATGAAATTGGCATCGCGATCTTGTTTCATCAATCTCGCAATACGATCGAAGGCTTCATTCCAGCTTATGCGTTGCCATTGATTAGAGCCGGGGGCGCGATATTCCGGATAGTGCAGGCGATTTTTGCTGTGGATAAAATCAACCAATCCAGCCCCTTTAGGACACAAGGCACCACGGTTTACAGGATGATCCGGGTCCCCTTCGATATGAAAAATAGTGGATTTGGCATTTTTGGCGCCATCACCCAGGCTGTACATCAATAATCCACAGCCGACAGAACAGTATGTGCAGGTATTTCGGGTTTCACGCGCACGCAGCAATTTGTAGTTACGTGTTTGTGCCATCGCGGCGGTCGGGGCAAACCCCAACGCGGCTGCCGTCGTACCCGCCATACCGCCAGCGCAGATCTTAAAGAACTGCCTTCTGCTGACTTGCATGGGGATCTCCTCACTCACATTGCTCATTAACACACCTCATCACGGGGATCCCGTGAGGATGCTCGCTTTTTATCAATATATTATTGAGTAACCAGACTGCATTGAATAACAAAACATCACCTGAATAATAACTTGGTGGATGTTTTTTTTGATTTTGGATACCGTCTGTTATAAACATTGTCCATTGTGTGATCGGACTTTTTACCTGATAAATCCACACAAACAGTATCATGAATTAATCTAGCGGGGAATTCACTAATGGATGATGCAAGGTCAGAAAATGAGTTAACCATAGAAGGCACTTGCGGCGCTTTTCGCATTAATGTTCAACAAAGAAACGCGAAACAAAGCAACCACCTGAGTCATCCGAAATTGGATTGGGTCGCTGAGGAAGTCCCCGTCGCATTGGTCTATAACGGTATTTCTCATGTCGTGATGATGGCCAGCCCGAAAGATCTTGACCATTTTGCCATCGGTTTTTCATTATCAGAAGGGATCATTACTTCTCCGCAGGAAATTCGGGATATCGATTCTGTCATCAGTTGTCACGGCGGCATTGAACTGCATATCGAACTCTCCAATCGCCGTTTTGCCGGATTAAAGGAGCGCCGACGCAGTATGGCAGGCAGAACAGGCTGTGGTATCTGCGGCACCGAACAACTGACAGAAATCTTTCGGCCCATTCCTCCCCTGCCTTTCACCCAAACCTTTTCACTCTCTTATCTTGATATGGCACTTGCCCAATTACCCCATGTTCAGGAAATCGGTGCTCTCACCGGCTGTACTCATGCCGCGGGCTGGTTTGATGCTGAGGGGAAATTGCTTGGCGGTTGTGAGGATGTTGGTCGCCATGTTGCACTGGATAAGTTGCTGGGAATGCGGGCAAAAACGGGCTGGCAACAAGGTGTGGTGTTGGTTTCCAGCCGCGCCAGTTATGAAATGGTGCAAAAAGCCGCCAATTGTGGCGTGGAAATTTTGTTTGCCGTTTCTGCTGCAACCTCACTCGCTATTGAAGTCGCGCAAAAATGCAACCTGACATTGATCGGGTTTTGCAAACCGGGACGAGCAACGGTGTATACCCATCCACAGAGAATAATGGGTTAATCAAGGCAGGGAAACATCCGTTCCTGTCGATTTTCCCCTTATTACCACCATGCCATTTGAGAACCATCGGTTATATAATGATTTAATAATATTCTGTAAAATAGGCTCTCTTATCGTAACTACATGATATTGCAGAATGAAAACGCCAAAAGATAAATTTAAAGAAAAACAAGATGCTATTTTGCATAGTGCTGTCAATCTTCTCATTCAAGAAGGCAGCCGTTCTTTTAGTATGAGAGCACTTGCTAACCATTATGGAATAACGCTAGGAAATTTACAGTACTACTTCCCTAATTTAGAATCTTTATTGGAGGCCTTGTTTAATCAAATTATTTTGGATACAACAACAAGATTGCAGCTTGCTGCTCCTGAACTTAACAAGTTTGATGTCCTGATTGATATCATTTTGACTAATTTACAAGATATCTCTTTATGCACATTGGCGTTAGAAGCGTTGCTGGCAAGTCGTCGTTCAAAAAGTTTACATAAAACTTTAGCCAAGTTTTATCAACATTACATTGAGCAGATAATTACTCTTCTAGATAATTACTGTTCAAATACACCGGAGAATATCAAGAAAGAAAAAGCGCTAATGTTAGTCTCTTTATTTGAAGGCTTATCCATCTTATATTCCAGCCAAAATAAATCGACTTTTGATTTTGATATAAGTAAGCGTTTACGCTCTACTATCATTGCCATTATAGAATCAGAATAATCTCACCTTCCCAGATAGCATACCCAGATTATTTTATGATAATAAAATAAATGGTATCAAATTTCTGCATAGCGGAAATCTGATACCTATGGGAAAAATTTAGACTTTTTCTGTCGCTTTGTAACCTTCTGAATCTATGGCTCTTCACTATTTACACTAAAATTAATCCCTTCCGATTTTAACAACACTTTCAGTTTTTCAGCATCCAAGAACATTTCACCGGTTTTTAAAATATCTGGCATATTATTCTGTATATGTTCAGCCAACTGCATCACTAATGCTGCTGCTCCTAGTGAGGTTAAGTGCGTTTGCCCTTTGGGTGCATTGATTTGTAGATATAGATACTTACTATTGCCTTTTTCATCCACACCTCGTATATCAGTACGAATTTGATGTTGGTGGCCTTTACCAGGATTATATAAAACCTTTCTACGAAGGCGTGTCGAGCACAATTTCCAAATACCTTTTCTGACTAAAAATGCGAGAAGCTGATTACTTTTAGGCTCATCAAAACCAATTCTGGTCGCGACCGTTTTCACATTCATAATTAAAGGTAAAATAAATTGCTCAGGCATATCTATCCGAAAAACTTTATGCTGGCTATTATCACTAAATAAAACTGTTCTTTCGTCAGAAAAAGGGAGAATTTTTTGGTATTGTCCATTCTGTTTGACAGTAAATGGTACTGTTAGCCTATCCATATAATCAACTGAATTCGGGCCGGCTTTATCATTCAACGCATATAAAACACTCATATCGATACTATCAATACTCGAAAATGATTTACTGATATCATTAATGAGCGTCGCGACAATACTCGCCATCCACGATGATGAAAAAATCATGGAACTTGGTTTTTTATTCTGCATGATGACCGCTTTACTTAATGCGGTTTGCAAGCGTTCAGTCCAACGAGTTATGTCTATATACGCAATATGATTCTGATGTGCAAAAACTAATAATTTATCTTGTGGATCATTAACGAGTGCTAAGACGATATCTATCTTTAGATCTTCTGGTAAAGCTGGTTTTTCAATATCAAACGCCAAAGCCTGTGAATTCTGCAAAGTTTGCGATAGTTCTTTTGCCTTACTTATGCTCCTGCCAGCAATAATTAATTCTAAATCAGGGCAATATTGATTGAGAATTTGTGCGACTTGCTGACCAACCACACCATAACCACCAACCAGCAATACAGATATGTTCTTCATTTACTAATCCTCAAAAATAGGTCACATGACCTATTTTTGAGGATCTTTAGATAAATTTCAACAATAATCGCAATGTTATGATATTAAAATAAAATAACCCAAATTATTATACTCAGCAGGTTTCAAGTTGCGGCACAGCATCCCAGCCTTCATCGGGCGACTGATCTAATGAACAAGTGTATTAATAGCATCTTCAAGATGCTGTCCTTTCCTCAGCAGACTGAGTAATGATTTTTGCTTCCATGATAAAGTTCCCATTAAATAGCTTTCCCTTCTCACATTACAGTTTTGTAATATAAAATGTAAAGTCTGTAGTTAACGCCACAGAAAACAACAAGTTAACAATATATTATTATTTCAGGTAAATTTACCTAAAATTAAGAAATGAATTACCAATCATAAAAAACAAAATATAAACAATCACCAATTTAAATTTCATTTATTGGCTTTAATGCTATTATGAAAAAATATAACCATACATAGGAGCCAGTTATCCATGAAATGGTACATTGAGGAAACCTCGAAAATAAACAACGCCATACCCTATGGTAAACAAATTAATATCAGTGCCGGGTTCGGGCCAACAGGGTTACCTCACATAGGAACACTTTGTGAAATCATTCGCACTAACCTGATCAAAAATGAACTAAACAGACTGGGTAGAGAGGTAAATTTCTATTTAATTTCAGATGACTTAGACTCCTTAAGAAAGATTCCATCCAATGTTCCCAATCCAGAAAAACTAAAACCATACTTAGGACTGCCTGTAAATAAAGTCCCAGATCCTTTCGGTATTTACTCTTCATTCTCAGCGATGGCCGAAAGCCGATTATCTGTATTAGCTAAAGCGTATAATGTAGATTGTAATATAGTAAGAAATTCTCTGGCCTATAAAAATGGAGATTATAATTCTCTAATAAAATTATTTCTCGAAAACTTTTTCAGTATAAATAAAATATGTAAAGAATCCACAGGTTTTTTAAGACAAAGAACCTATAATATTATAATGCCGATTTCTGAAAAAACAGGAAAAGTCCTTGAGCATATTATTATAACAAATATAGACAGTAATAATGGAGAAATAACTTATTATATACCCTCAGATGAAATAGTTAATAAGCCCGGGCATGAATATGGTGTAGAGCTGCAAGAGCTTTATCAAGAAGAGATTTTAGACAAAGAACAAACGGTTTCAGTATTTAATGGAAAAGCAAAACTTCAGTGGAAAGCGGATTGGAGTATGCGTTTACTCTATAGGAATATTCATTTTGAAATGTATGGTGAGGATCTGACAGATTCAGCGTCTGTTGCCCGACAAATCTTCGCCACATTGCATAAGCCTGCACCACGTCTTTATAGATATGGTCTTTTTCTTGATGCTTCAGGGAAAAAAATATCTAAATCAAAAGGTAATGGCTTCTCTCTGGATGATGCCAAAAATCTTCTTACACACGAAGCCATCCAGACCCACTTATCAAAAGATCCCAAAAAATCCACTAAATTTTATATAGAACAATCACCTAAATTAAACGACCAAGTAAATATCTCCAATAAAAACAAAAAGCGCTTATCTTTTTTCAAAATATCCAGAATATTACAAGCATCAAAACCCACTAATATCGCCTCTGCAAGAAAATTTCTTGATTTATATCGGAGACATGGAGAAACCATATCAGAAAATGAACTTATAATTAGTTACAATTATTATTCAAAGACTAATAAACACAATAACCATGGATTAACAACAACGCGAGAAAGGGATTATTTCTCATTTATTGCCGAATCAATAAAACAAGAAGAAACTTTATCTAAGGAAGATATTTTAAAACTTATATATTCCTCTTTCACAAAAAATTTTCCTGAACGTGATTCATCACAAATATGGATATTACTTTACAGAGGATTATTTGGTGATATCTGCGGCCCCAGAATTGAAACATGGATAAAAATAAATGATACAAAAGATATCATTGAACACTTCATCAATCCACACACAATAACCTCAGAAAACAAAGAAACTCGCAATGAAATAAAAACAACTGGATCTTCCATGAAGATAAATAAAGATAAGGTTAACGAAATAAAAATGGCAAAATTACTCAGCAAGATTGATTTCAATCAAATCAAAGAAAAATGTGACGCTCTGTCTTTACAGTTAAAAGAAAATAGCAATGCCCTGATTGATGCCTTATCAGGATATCAATGTAAAATGGTCACTGAAGATGAAATTTATCGCTCCGTGGATGTCCTGGAACATATTGATAAAAACAAAGAATATTTTAACCAGAATATTTATGGTGTCACCTCATTCCTGCCTCTTAACCAACCCATTTATGCGACTGTATGTTTTGGTTTTATTCCCTCTCTCATGGCTGAAAATGTTTGTATCCGCCCTCCTACAGCGATGCACCTTCATTATAAAAAGTTTGAGAATATTATTGATCTATCAAAAATATCTTCATCACTTTCAATTTCCTATGAAAACAAAGAGATTTTTTTAAGTAAAAGGGTAAATGTAACTGATGCCGTTATATTTACAGGGACGCCAGAAAATGCAATTAAGGTTCGAAAACATTTCAGGAAAAACACCTTGTTTATCTTAAATGGTGCCGGACATAACCCATTAATCATATCAAAGGATGCAGATATCAATACAGCTATTGAAAGCGCCAAACGGGTTGTTCTCTATAATCAGGGACAAGATTGCGCCGGGCCAAATGCTATATTAGTACACAATGATATATATGATTTATTCAGGGATAATTTAATTACCAGCTTGAAAGATATTGAAGACAAAGTAGGATCTTATTCCGATCATAATAATATAGTAGGCCCTAACAGCGATATAGACCATTGTATAAAGATCGCATCAATGTTTAAAATAAACCGGGATTATTGTACTTATGGTGGAGAAATAAATCCGATAACTGGCATGATAAAACCCACTATCTTTGAAAAATCGCTTTCTATGGGTGGGAATTACAAAGAATTTTTTGCTCCTGTTTTCTTTTTGCAGAAATACCAACAAGATCAAAATCTAGATGATTATTTTTCCAATCCAAGTTATCCTGCCAATGCTATGTATATTTCTTTATTTGGCACAAGCAATTATATCAGTAATGAATTAAATAAAAAGTTACACTTACCGGAAAGCATACTCAATAATACGGATCTACATTTGGAAGAACGTGGTTATCTTCCATACGGTGGACAAGGGCCAGCAGCATCCTGCCTTTGGTATGATGGTAATAGAATTAATGGGAGCACGTTACCACAAAGGGATATATATCAATATCTGGTCAAACCACAACTATAAGTAGCTATAAGTAAAGAGATAAAAATGACATCCGGCTTTAATCAATCATATATGGTGTCCATCATATTGGGAGCATCTCTCGTAGGGTTAGCTATGGGATATACATTACCCATGGTCAGTTTAAAGCTAGCCGGACAAAAACACACTTCAACACTACTGGGAATCATATCGGCACTACCTGCTGTAGGAATGCTGATTTCTTCCATGGTGACCCCCATACTAGCCCGTCGGTATAGTTTAAATAAGTTATTGGGCTTTAGCTTAATACTACTTACGGTTTCAACTTTATTTTCTGTTCAGTTAAACCAAATATATTATCTTGCTATTCCCCGATTTCTGATGGGGTTTGCCTGTGGCGTCATAGTGGTTATCGGAGAATCATGGATCAGCAGTAATACCGGTGACAAGCACAGGGGAACACTAATGGGGCTGTACACCTCAGCATTCACCGGATGCCAATTGTCAGGGCCATTACTGATTTCGATATTTGGCATAACTTCACTGATTCCTGCAATATTACTGGCTATGCTTGCCCTCTTTTGCATTGCCCTTATATTGATAAACCCTTCTGCGTCAATATCGTCACAACCAGAAGAAGAAAACAGCAGGTTTCCCGTATTACCATTAATCATGTCAGCCCCCTGCCTTATCATTGGGGTTCTTTGCTTTTCCTCTTTTGATGCAGTGGCATTATCCATGTTTCCATTGTATGGCTTGTCATTAGGTCTCCCCGAGACAACAACCATTGCATTGATAACATTAATCTTTCTTGGGGATGCTATTTTTCAGGTTCCTATCGGTTGGCTTGCCGACAGAACCAATTTGAAACAGATTCATATGATTTGTGGAGTGATTTTCACTCTTTCCTTATTAGCATTACCCTTTACAGTAAATTCCATTTTTTTATGGATTGATGTCATCATAATGGGAGCATTTGGTGGAGGTATTTATACCCTGTCATTGGTAAGAGCAGGAAAAAAATATTCTGGTCAGATGTTAATTGCCATAAACGCTTTATTTGGTGTCATTTGGGGAATTGGCAGCCTTACCGGTCCCTTAGTAACCGGTGTAGCAATGGATTTATTTAACGAAAAAGGATTTATTATTACCCTTATTTCTATTGGGTTATTGTTTATAGTTTCACACTGGTTTCCCGGAAAACCTATACTTGACAGAAAATCAGGATAAATTCTCTCCCTTCCTCACAGTAAAAAACAAGCAACTCTTAATGAGTTGTCTTATCCGTTCTATCACACAACAAAACTTAACAAAATGACAACATGCTGTCACTTATGATTCACATGACTATTTACTGGGTGTAATTTATTTCAAACGGAAAGCTAAAGGTATTTTTATGACGGGATAACAACATATTCTTTATGCTCAGTGAGGTTAATAATGAAAAAGATCAACATATTAATCGCTGTGTTAGGTATTTTGGGATTGATAACACAGACTCAAGCAAAAGTTGGGTATGGTATAAGCCAAACAGAGACTGACCCACACCTTACAATCGGAGAGAAAAATGGCGAACCCGCCATTGGCATTAGCTTATATAACAATGGTGAACTCTTCTCTGCTTCCGATCTGAAAATGTTAGCTACACGTGACAAGAATGGCGTCTATCGTTTCAAGCTGGAGGACGGGACAAGTAAAAACCAGTATGCCGATATCGCTCAAGTTCCCAATTCAGAAGTTTACTTCGGTGAATGGGCGCAAACTACCCCCGATAAATCGGATAAAACTCATACTGTTTTTTATGCCGGTAAAGATGTAACAACAAATATGCCAAAGGGCGGCACTGCAATCTATACGACGACAGGCATTAGCCAATATAACGGTAATAATCCCCTTTCCGGTGAATTAACCGCAGACTTTGATCGTCAAAAATTGAAGGGTTCACTAAGCAACCGTTCACGAAAGATAGACATTGATGCCGACATAAATAGCTCTGATGCCGGATTTTCAGGTAATGCCACTGCCGATGGTCATATTAATGGCCGCACCGAGGGAAAATTCTTTGGTGATTCAGCCTCCTCCCTGGCAGGTTATGCCACATTTGATAGCGACAGGAGCAAGGATACTGCTTTCGGCGGTACTAAAAAGTAATTGTCAATTTTACAGATAACAGTGCCTAAAATGGCGCTGTTATTTTCTCTTCCTCATCTGCTTTTCTTAGCCCTGTTTTTTTTCTGTCTATGTTGCTGTTCCTTTTCAAAAAAATGGGCTTTATGAAGGTATTTTTCTATGGCTGACAAGAGAAAATTTCCTATATTGTTACTGGCTTCATTCCTCGCCTTATCAGCTTATGCCGATGAAAATATTAACCACAAACTTTGGAAAGAAGCACGGTATAGTCAAAAAATTAACACTCAACAACTTAATAATCAAAAACTTAAAGATATTGGTCAGGCACTATACCTTGCCATCAACTATCAACAGTGGCGAGACGTTAGACGTCTTCTGGCAGCCTATCAAAAACTGCCCGGGTACAACCCGCTACTCGTTGATTTCGCTCAAGGTGGGCTGGCGCGCCTTGAGGGGAATTTGACGCTCGCAGCCTCTTATTACCAAAAGATCCTACGCCAAAAACCGAATCTCACGCGCATCAAACTGGAACTGGCTCGTGTGTATTTTGAAGATGACAAAAACCGGGAGGCTGAACAGTTATTTGATGGATTAAGTAAACAGCGACAATTACCAGAAACGGTTTTGAAAAACATCGACCGTTATATAAAAGCAATAACCCTAAGAAATGGCTGGCGCAGTTCATTCTCATTAGGCTATGTCTATAACGATAATATAAATATATCTCCAAATCAGGAACCGATTTGCCTGATCTTCAAGGAAGATAAATGCGTATATAAACGGAAAGTACCAAAAGCTATCAAAGAATGGGGGATCACTTATAACGCTACGTCAAGCCGCCGTTACCAACTTATCGGCCATCACGGTCTTTTTGGTCGCGTACTGATTTATGGTGAAAACTATCACCATTACCACGATGAAAACGAGAATATATTTTCGCTGGTCAGTGGCTACAACTATAAAAGCAGGAACCATGACTTATCCTTTGGTCCCCTATTTGAATATAAACAACAGGCAGGAAGTACCAAATACCATGCCATTGGTGCAAAAATAGAATGGCAGTGGGCTATAACCCCCCAAACCACGCTCAACGTCGAACTTGGACATAAGCAATTGAGTTATCAGCCGCTTTACCGCAGTAAAGATGGCACTCTTTCCTCATCTTATGTCAGCCTATCTCATGCTATCAACAATAGGCTGGTTCTGTTTGGTGGCCCTAGCTGGAGCTATCGGAACAATCAACAACCCGCATTACGCTATCAGCAATGGGGAATCACTGCGGGGATAGCCGGACAGCTTTATTCCGGCATTGATGGTGCGTTGTTTGTCACACTGAAAAAACAACACTTTGGAGCCTACAACGCATTATTGGGTGCCAAACGTCAGGATGATGAACAGATCTATACTGCTTCCATTAAATTCCCTGCCACCAAGATATTAGGTATGACACCATCTTTAATTTTCCGCCACTCACGTAATCACAGCAATGTGGGCTGGATGTACAGCTATGAGAAAAACGAAGTACAGATACAACTAGAGAAATATTTTTAGTCGAGGCGATGAAACACCCACAAATTAGGTTCAATGTAATAGGCCATCTGTTTTTCAGCATCCACCACCAATGGCACTAAACCGCCCGGAATGATGTATTCCCCGCTTTGCGGAAATTTCATCCCTGTCCACTCCTGCCACTGTTCCACTGTGCCATAAATATCCATAGAACGGAGGGCTGGCTTGATGATTTTTGCGCCCAAGCGGCAATGAGTGCGGATCCACGGATCAAACGGTTCGCCTTTGTCATTTTTCCATTCACAATACTGTACAAAATCCTGCAAAGGGTATTTGCTTTTCAAACTTGGCCTGACGGGAACAACCAGCCCATCCAATCCTGCCTCACGAGCGGTTTGTTTTACGCTATTGATGAGTAAAGCAGGCACATTCTGGCCTCTGAATTCTGGATCAACCGTTACGGACAGCGCTGACACCATATTGGCTTTTTTCTTTCCCTTTGCTTCTCCACCCGCATGGAGCACAGCATCCCATCCCTCATCGGGCAACTGATCTAATGAACTATATTCCCAGGGAAAAGGGACTGAATCCAGCAGACCAATCAGACGCTCTTCCTGCCCCTGTTGCAGGATGGCCAATTTTTGGAAGCGGCTGAAATCAGGTTCATATAATTTATGCCGATATTGTTCAGCAACTGCATCATGATGCATAAATTCAGGCCAATTGCTATAAATAAGCGTATCAATAGCATCTTCAAGATCTGTCCTTTCCTCAGCAGACTGAATAATGATTTTTGCTTCCATGATAAAGCTCCTATTAAAAGTTTCTTCACCAGAAAAATAGATAAAACTCATAGAAAAAATATATTTAAATTTCTTATCATCAGAAAACAGAATAACAAGTTAACAATATATCGTTACGTTATTCTTTGATATTTAATTTAATCATAGGCGATTATTTTATACAACCAGGCGCTAATTACCCTTAATAAGAAAAATAAAACCCAATTTAATAAAATTAATTACATGAATACTTATCTCATTAACATTTAGTTGCAATGGTTATTATTTTATTGATAATCAAATTGTTAATAACACAATAATATTAGGTGATTAAATCTAACTGTATCACATTTTTAGCAAAAATTTAGATTATTCCTTTCGCATCAAAAAACAAAATAAATAATTAAAATTCAATTAATTGTACAAAAAAATCATCATTAACCCCCACAAAAACCGACACAAATAGTAATAATTATCATTTACATTATCATTTGAACAGTGTACGTTTTTTTCGCGCAATAAATCAGGCCGTTTTTAAGATTGGGTAACGAGGGATCCCCCATTCCAAACGAGGATAATCATGAAAAAAATAAACGTATTAGTCGCCGCTTTAGGTGCATTGGGATTTATGGCACAAGCTCAGGCAGCGGTTGGATTTGGTCAGAGCCAGATAGATACTACACCACACATTCAGGTTGGTGAAACTAAACCCGGCTCAGGCCCACACGGCGGCAAAGGTGGTGAACCGGGTATTGGTGTCAGTTCCGTTTATGGTGGTCAAATCACGGGCTTTGCGGGTTTGACTCGCATGGCACCTGCTGACAACAATGGTATTCATAATATCTCAATGGCAGGCGCACCCGGCTCTCACGGCGGTATGGGGGTATTCCATTTCAGTAAAGTTGCCAATGCAGATGTTTACTTTGGTGAATGGTCTCAAACGGGTAAAGCATCGGATAGCACCCACACCGTTTACTATGCAGGCAAGGACGTAACCACCAATATTCCAACCGACGGTACAGCAACTTATACGGTGACAGGTATTAACCAATACAGCGGTGACAATGCGCTGTCCGGTACATTTACCGCAGATTTTGGTGAGAAAACACTGGTTGGTTCACTGGCAAATACCGCGATGGCAATAGATATTGATGCCAATATCGATGCTGACGCTAAATTTGAAGGCGTAGCCATGACTGATGATTTAATTGGGAAAACGGAAGGCCACTTCTTTGGCGACAGCGCATCCAGCCTGGCGGGATATGCGAAATTTGCTGATGACAGCACCAAAGATACCGCTTTTGGTGGTTCTAAACAGTAAACATTAATTTTTCAGAGAACAGTGCCATTTCTGGCGCTGTTCTCTGTTTTATTTTTAATAACGTGAGCTTTTTGGTCTGGTTTCCCCGATGTCTGACAATAGAACAACGCCAATATTATCCGTGGCACTGATGGCTCTATGCCTCTCCCTGCCCGTTTATGCCGATGAAGATACTCCACGAAAAATCTGGCAGGAAGCACAACATAACCAACAGGAAAATGAAACCAATCTGATTACACCAGATCCTGTTTTCATTGGAAATGACGCTTCACTGATTGTGATTAATGGGCAAACATTTCAGGTTGAAAATAATATTGATGATATCGGTCAGGCTTTATTCCTTGCCATTAACCACCAGCAGTGGCCGGACGTCAAACGCTTTCTGGCGTCTTACCAAAAACTGCCGGGGCATGATGTTATGTTGGTCAATTTTGCCCAAGGTGGATTGGCACGTCTTGAGGGAGACTTAGATCTCGCTGCCTACCATTACCAACAGATTCTGAATCAACAACCCGATTTTCCCCGTATTAAACTGGAACTGGCCCGTGTCTATTTTGAGGATCATAACAATCGGGAAGCTGAGCAACTATTTACTGGATTGAATGAAGAAAAGCAGTTACCCGAAGCCGTCTTGAAGAACATTAACAGCTATCTGGAAGCGATAGAGCTGAGAAATGGCTGGCGCGGCTCTTTTTCAGCGGGTTACGCCTATAACGATAATGTGAATATGTCTTCCGATAAGGGTTCCGTTTGTCAGCAATACTCAAAAAATCAATGCGTTAATAAGATGGATATCCCCAAAGCCATCAAAGCATGGGGCATGTCTTATGACGCAACATTAAGCCGGCGCTATCAACTTACTGGCCATCATGGCATTTTTGGTCGTGGCCTGATTTATGGTGAAAATTACCGTGATCACCATGATGAAAATGAAAACACATTCCTGCTGGTCAGTGGCTACAACTATAAAAGTAAGAACCATGATTTCTCTTTTGGCCCCCTGTTTGAATATAAACAACGTGCAGGAGATACCTATTACCGTGCCACAGGAGCTAAAACAGAGTGGAGATGGGCATTTACCAATAAAACAGCCCTCAATGTTGAACTTGAGCATAAGCAGCTACGCCATCAGCAGAATCTCCGTCGGAAAGATGGTGATCTTTCCTCAACCTACCTCACCCTATCCCATGCCATCAGCAAAGACTTTGTGCTGTTTGGCGGCGGCGACTGGCTTTATCGGGGTAACGACCGGTATGCCGTCGATCGCTATCAGCAATGGGGCGTTCGGGCAGGCATCGCCGGACAACTCTATCCCGGCATTAATGGCTCACTGTTTGCCACGCTGAAAGAACGCCGTTTTGGCGCTTTCAGTCCAATGCTGAATGCCAAACGTCAGGATACAGAACAGATCTATACCGCCGTCATTAAAGTCCCTGCCGCTGAAATATGGGGGATGACACCTTCTTTCACCTTCCGCCATCGACACAATCACAGCAATGTGGATTGGTTGTACAGCTATAACAAAAACGAAGTGCTGATAAGGCTGGAAAAATATTTTTAATCAAAATCTGATGATTTTTTATTTTTGATGATAATCGACAAATAGAGGCGAGGGATATCAATGGCATACCGAGTTAAAACACAATTCACCCCTATCACAATTGCATTGTCACTGGCATTTTCACTGGCCGCCCCGCCCCTGTTTGCCGAATCCAAACCGACAGTCACAACCTCAAGCGGCAAGACGGATCTGGGCAAGATTCATGTCACAGATAAAAGTGATAAAGATGAAGAGGGGTATAACGCGGTCTATGACAAAGATATCGCCAATATTTATATCGGCAAAAAGGAAATAGAACGCTATAAGGGCACTTCTCCCGCCGATTTAATTAAAGGCGCGGTTGGCGTATACAGTGGCGATGCCCGCAATGGTGGCGCGTTAGATATCAATATCCGTGGCATTCAGGGACAGGGACGCATTCCCGTCACGATTGATGGTACGGAACAGGCGATTACCGTAGGACGGGGTTATCATGGTGCCAATAACCGCAACTACATCGATCCAAACCTGATCAGTAGCATAGAAATCGAAAAAGGCCCCTCTTTGAACCGCAGAGTTAAAGGATCAATCGGTGGTGCAGTATCCATCAAAACATTAACCATTGATGATGTCGTACCGCAAGGGGAAACTTTTGGCATCAACGCCAAACTGGAAACCAGCAGCAACTCCGTGAGAGAACGTACTCCTTCCCTGTCATTGGGGCAGGACTACCGTGACATTCCCGATTTTGTTCACAACGATGCCGAAACCGATCCTGCATTGAAAATTACCCCGCATTCGTCAAAAGACAATAAGCTGTTTGGCTTCAAAGATAATGCGTTCCGTCTCGCAGTGGGCACACGGCAGGAATATTTTGATTTGATGCTGGCCTATGCTTATCGCCGTCAGGGTAACTATTTTGCCGGCAAGGGAGGTGCTCATCGTTATGATGAACCAATCACAGCCGCTGATGAAAAACTCATGACAGGCGCATTAAACAGTTTAGATCCTTATCTGCCATTTGCGGCCCGTATTTATCGCCCCGGCAATGAAGTTCCCAATACTTCCAGTGAAATGCGCTCTGTATTAATAAAAAACACTTGGCATGTTACCGATGATCAAGCCCTGCAACTGGGTTTCCGCAATACGCGAATGGAATTCGGCGATATTATGCCTTCAAGGCTGGCAATGGTACTTGCTGAAGACAATGTGGTTCCCCAATGGCCATTAGCCAATGCCCGTCAACAAGCCGCCTACCTGACCTATAAATGGCATCCCGTCAATAATCCCTATATCGATTTCGACATGAATCTGTGGACAACCCGCACGACGAGTAACACCAACACCGCAGGTGGATATCCCCGTAGCCCGGTTGACAGAGATTATAAATGGGAACACGGCACCGATGGCAGGAACCCCAATATTGATGGCACATTGATAAATACCTCTGTCACCAATGCTCAAAATAATCGTTGGGGGCTGGATATCTCAAATAAATTTGAACTCACCCGTCATTTGGATCTGACTTTGATGGGGAATTTCCAACGTGAGCGCCTTAACTCCAGTGATGGCTACAATCCCTATAATATGTATTTCTTCCAGTCACCTGCCAGAAAAGGGCAACGTCAGGAAATCAATCTTGCCTTTAACTTTGACTGGCGTCCTACTTCATGGCTGGCATTGAGCGCTGGAGCCAAACGCGTTTCCTATTGGTCTAAAGATGATTTTCTCACTGAACGACGCGCCGCAAGAGATGAACGTTACGAAAAACAGAAGGAAATCATTGGGCATCAAATGAGTTATTTCCGAATACCGACCGAAAGAGAGGCTTATATAATCCAAAAAATGCATGGAAAACCACTATCTCAGATGAGCCAAGAAGAAAAAAAAGAGCACCGTAAGATATGGAGAGAGTACTTTAAGATAAAAGCAAAGAAAACCACTTTACGCGATGGGCAATACTGGATGGCTGAAGAAAAATTCACTTGGAATTACGATCCCAACAACGGCCAGCTCAATAAAAGCGATAACCCCTATTTCAATGGTCAACTGGATATGAATGAAAAGGTTATCGACCCAATAAGCGGTAAAGAAGTTTATAAATATAAATACGGCACAACGGTTAATGCAAATGGTATAGCAGGACCTGAAGTTGACGATCCCTGGGAAACACCGTCAAAACGTAAGGATCACGCTTGGGCTCCGACCTTCTCTGCTACCGCTTATGTCACCGACGATTTCCGTATCTATACCCGTTATGCCGAAGCGGTCAGAATGCCCAGTATTTTTGAAGATACCGTCGGTTTTTCAGGTGCCAAAACTAACCGCGTAGGCCAACAGTTCAAACCTGAACGGGCCAAAACCGCAGAAGTCGGCTTAGTCTATGATTTCAGCCAAGTGGTCGAAGCTGAACGCCATGCCGATATTAAACTTTCTTACTACAACACGGTCATTGAGAATGTTTTCGACAGGGATAATACCTATAAATTCTCCCAATTAGATAAACAGAAACTGGCCGGTCTGGAACTACAGGCGCGTTACGATAATGGCAGTTTCTTCACCGATATGGGGTTGGTCTATAACATGAAAAACAAGGTGTGTGACCATAACTCAGTTATGAGAATGGATTCCCAAAATCGCTACGGCATTCCTGAATGTATTGATGGCGGTTTTCCCGGTGGTTATTTACGTACCTCCATCCAGCCTAAATACTCAGCTAACCTGACCGTCGGCGCACGTCTGCTTGATGAAAAACTGGAGTTAGGCAGCCGGATGCTCTACCACAGCAAGGCAGAAAACAAAGATGAAAAGTGGCTGATGAATGTTTTGCCGGATGATTATAAAGGGCAGTCCAACAACCCAATGCGCTGGAACCCGGTATTCACCGTTGACGCCTATATTAGCTATCAAATTACGCCAGCCATATCGGTAGAGCTGACGGGCACAAACCTGACCAACCGCTATTATCTCGATCCGTTGACCCGTTCGATGATACCAGCGCCGGGCAGAACCTTTAAACTCAGTCTAACCAGTCAGTTCTAGCGGCTTGTTTTATTAGAGGATCGTATGACCAACGCAGCCATATTGGATAATTCAGTCGCTAATTCTTCACTGATACTCGGAAAACGCTTTCTGACTGGTATCCTGATTGCCATTTTAGTGCATACCAGTCTGATATGGCTGTTAAACCGACATGCTTCGTATGATGATACTGCCCATCATATCAACAACAACGCTTCTATGACGGAGCTATCCATTACGATGGTGGCCGCCCCATCTCAGGAGAATAAACCGGAACCGGTTTCTCTCCCGTTCCCACTTTTGACGGCACCGGAATCACCGGCCAAACCGGCAATCGTGCTGGATAAGGCGGTTCACCCTGAAAATAAAGTGGAGAAACCGAAGAAACGCCAAAAACAGCAGAAAGAAAAGCCGCAAGAAGTGGCAGAGACGAAGCCTGTTCAATCACCACAAGTACAGAAAAATAGTCATACAGAGCAACAAACCAATGGCAGTGATCAAATTCATTCAGAAGGCAGTATCAGCCGGGCTACAACTTCACAGCCTTTAGTGGGGCAAGGAAACAGTGCCGTAGATAATTACCAAGCAAGACTGCGGCAGGAAATTGAACGCTACAAAGACTACCCCCGTAAGGCAAAAAGGATGAAGCAGGAAGGAGCAGTCATGATCAACTTTACCCTGCTTGATGATGGTACATTAAGCGCTGCCAGCGTGGTGAGTTCTTCCGGTAACAGCACATTAGATAACGCTGCACTCAATGCCGTTAATCGTGCCAGTTCAGTTGGCCCCAGACCTGTCGGCATGGAACCGGATGTTACATTAACACTCGATTTTGCGTTGAGATAAAACAATCCTCGCTCCCAAAGGGAACGAGGATTTCGTCATTGTGGCTAACCTTTATGCGCCACATCCATCCCCGCCATCAATCACCAACCCTTGGGCGGTAATCATGGCTGCGTCTGAAGAAATGAAAAACATTACGGTACTGGCAACATCCTCAGGGCTGACCAATCGCTTCAGCGGGATCCGTTTTTCGATGCGCCTGAGTAAAGCCGATGTTGAACATCCAAGCAGTTTTGCCTGTGGCTCTAATCCTTCCAACAACATTGGTGTATCTACCCAAGAAGGTAATACCGCATTTACGGTAATTTGCCTTTCTGCCAAATCCAAAGCCAACGATTTCGTTAACCCAAGCAAAGCATGTTTTGATGCACAATAAGCACTATTGTGTTTCTTTCCTGCCTTACCAAGAATAGACGAAATAATGACAATTCTGCCTCCAGAAATGATATTGGGCACAACATTCGACAATAGGCGTTGGACTGAATGCAGATTGGTCGCCAATATCGAATCCCAAATATCATTATCACAAATTTCATTGTCATTATCTTTACCATGGCTAATAACTATTCCCTGTAATTTGATCTCCTTAAGCAAAGGCATCAATTGATTAGCTATGGCATTTTCATCAACTAAGTTAATTTGAACTGTCTCAATTAAACCCGGAAATTGTTCCGCCAGTTTATTTAAACCTTCATGATTAATATCAATAGCAATAATTTGATAGCCAGCCGTCAGCAATTTCTGGCAGACCGCATAACCTATTCCACTGGCAGCACCCGTTACAATAAACGTCAACATGACATTTTCCTTTATTAACTCAATGCAAGACCACCGTTGACATTAATTACCTCTCCCGTCATGTAATGATTTTCCATCAGGAAATGAACTGCCGAGGTAATTTCGCTGACAACACCGACGCGTTTAAGCAATACTTTGCTATTAATTAACTCCTTGTGTGTTTTTAATAAGTTTTCTGACATCTCTGTTTGAATAATCCCGGGGGCAATCGCATTGACCCGGATATTCTTGGGTGCTACTTCAACGGCAAGCGCCTTTGTCAATGATTCTATTCCACCTTTAGTCGCAGCATAGATTGATTGTCCCTTATTCGGCCGTTGGGCTGAAATGGATGAGATATTGATAATATGCCCGTGGCGTTGCGGTATCATTGCCTTCAAGACTTCACGGCTACACAGGATATAACTTAATAAGTTGTTGTTTATCAATAACTCAATATCTTTGGTTTCCATCGTTGCCAGTAACCCGTCCCTTGTAACCCCGACGTTATTGACCAGAAGGTCAATGCAGCCAAATGCCTCACTCACGGTTTCAATAAATGCGCTGACGTCCTCTGCCTTGGCAAGATCCGCTCTTACAGGCAGGACATCGGGAAAATCATGCGTGATCTGGGTAATAAAATCGGCGGTTTGGGGGGTATCATGGCGATAACAGAAAGCGACCCGATATCCCCTCTCCAACAAACTCAAAACCACCGCCCGGCCAATGCCTTTGCTGCCGCCAGTGACAATGGCACAAGGTGCAGCAGATCCCGGCGTGGATGTTATTTTATCTCTGATATTCTCACTCATAAGCTGGAATTCCCTTTGATTTCAGAGAGGGTAAATTGGTGTTTCCTGGCAAGTGCCATAATGTCGAGAACTTGTCTGGCGGAAATATTCCCGTATGAAAAGTTGCCTTGATACTGTTCCAGCGCCAGTAAAATGGTTTCTGTCATACAGGCATAAAGCTGCCCTTCACCCAAGTAGGCTCTGACTCTGGGATCAAGGCTGTCATGATAAGGCGTCTGGACAATACCGCCTCGCAGGATCTGGATGTCAGGCCGGTTAATTAAATCGTCATCAGACAGGTTATGCGGCACAGAAATATCACAAACAATGCCCCCTGTTTTTATCTTGTCTACCGGAATAAAGGCTTCTGAAGCATTAGCGGCACAGACAATGACGTCACAATGCTCAATATCAGAAATATTCTGGGAAATACGAACGAAGGATTGATCAGCATGATGCTGGTTCAGGTAGTGATCTATCGCCTCACCCACCGCTTTTCCTGTAAGGAAATTCGCTGGCATTGATGAAAGGCAATCCACTACACGTTTTGCCAAGCCGCCCATAACAGGCTGAGAATTAACTACAAATTGTTCATGGATGTTTTGATAAATCTGGTATTTCACTTCATTCAGTTTTTTCACTGAACCATGATTATTACTGCCAACCAGTACCATTTCCTGAGATTGCGGCCCCAGAATTTCGGCATAAACACGACCGATATTTCCCGCGCCCCCAATCACTGCTATGCGCATTTGGGTAATATCCTGATGCAGCATGCTCTTTTGTAAGGCTTCAATTCCCATCCCCACCGTCAAAGCATTGCCCGTCGTCACGCTTATCTGGTTATTTTTTACTGACTTACCATTGTTGGTAATAATAGAGGTAAACATACCTAATCCAACCACGGTATTACCGGCCTGCGCCGCCTGAGCAACACGAATATCAATTTCATGCCGCAGCCTTTCTAAATCATTTTGTGCCAGCGCTGACTTGATCATTTTTGAGGTTACAGGGATCGGATACAGCGTAAAACTCACCGATTGACCATTAGCTGAGCGAATACGTGCAGGTTTAAACGGTTTGGTCGCAAGATTAAAGCTGGCGTTTTCGACAAATAACGCCATTTCTTCGTCGCTGAACAGAACAAACGAAGGATCAACTTCTTTCAGCCAATCCGCCGAAATCAAATGATTCACAAAAGCGGCCTTATAATCTGCTTCACTGTCATCTTCTTTATCCTCATTTCTGCGGCGATAATCCGCAATAATGGCCGGAAGTGGTTTCCCAAGCAGAGGAGCGACAATAAAGCCAGCGTTGGCATGATGAATAGCCAGACAAACGCGGGAAAGTGCTTCAATAAAACGGATAACCTGTGGAAGATCCAAAAATACTGAAGGCTCTACACGGATTACGTTAGCTGCACTACCGGAAGGTGCCACTCGAATATGGCTGCCACACAGTAAATGCCCGCTGATCACATAACCCAAGCCACTTTGTACTGAGATATTTTGCAAAATGTAGGAATCTGAATTAACCACATCATAAAATTCGATTCCCCAAATCAATCCCTTTCCGCGAACCTCCCGAATAACATCCGGGTATTGTGCTTTTAAATCTTCCAGCCGTGTTTTGAATTCATTTCCCAGTTGGGTGACTTGTGTCAGCAACTTACGCTGATCAGCATGCAGCAGGTTTATATAATCAAGCGCAACCCGACAGGAGAAATCATCTTCGCCAAACGTTGAACTTTGGATTAAATCGAATCCGGGCGTAAAACTTTCCTGACGGATAGCAACCACCCCAATTTTGACATACCCACCCCCCAATGCTTTGGAGAGCACATAATAATCTGCATCAATGCCCGCATCACTCGAAGCAACCAAGAACCCACACCGCCCTGATCCCGCCTGTACTTCATCAGCAACAACCGGGCATCCAAGGATTTGTTTTAATCGGTTGATGCCAGCAACTTGTTCTGCATTGAGGGGATAAACGCCGCCTTCTCCCTGAACGGGTTCTACCAGCAATGCCGCAACGGTTCTGACTCTCTTTTTGCTCAAAACAATTTGACCGTTCACTTCCTGCGGCAACCATATCCAACCATTTAAAATGTCATTGGTTTTTTCCCCCATTTCGGCAAATTCCGCCAATTGGGCAGAAGAGAGGAAATGCGTGTTAATTTTCAGCCGCTTCAAATAATCGCGATACATGCCACCATGTGTACAGTTCGCTGTCACCATCATCTTTCCATGAAAAGCATGTTCAAGAGCGAGGAAGATCGGCTTTGAATCTAACTGGGCTTGATTGAATACAGACAAAGCCAGCTTAATCTCTTGAGCCGTAGGATTTTCTGCCAGCCGCAATTGCTGTTTCTGCTCTTGTGTCAGGACTATTTCAGCCCCGTTTTCCAGTATGTTGGCAGCCTGAGCCGCTTCCTGCCCTAGTGCGAGCAATTGTGCATTACGTGTAAATTCGACACTTTTCAATGCAACTTCCATTGATTCTGCTCCCGTACTGGCAAAGCAGAATACAAAATCGCCACGGGTTGCAGTTTCTTCTTTCAACAACGTATTCAGTCTTTCTGCCAACAACGCAGCGGGCTTTCTGATAGAAAACTGGTTATGAACCGGTATTTCTTCATCAAGATAGCTTTTGATTTTTTCTCTGATGACAGGGGAATTGTGCCCAAGTAATGTCGCACCATATCCTCCCAGAAGATCCAATACTTCAATTTCCTGTCCATCTTCATCTTTGTAATAGAGAAAATTTCCAGAAGCCCGGTGGTAAGTCTTGTTTAAACCAATAGAAGCCAAAGCACGGGTAAGCAGAGGCTTACAAAATGCAGCATAACTTTCCATAGTGAACCCTATTGTTAATTAAAATTTTCAATCAATTCTGTTGAGGACATAACGTCAACTATGTCGTTGATAAAATTCAGTGTTTCGGCGGAATAACTTCCTTCATGATATATGCGGTTCAGAGAGGCGATATCGATAATCGGGTAATCTTCCTGTACTGAACGGGTTAAAATGAAGGTAACGCCAAATTCAACAAACGTTTCAGCAGCATCAGATTGCGGGACACCGCCAACTCTCCCCATACCGGAAGCCACAACTAACGCATAATCAACGACTCCGTTATTCAGTAATAGCTCCGCTTCTTTAAACGCAGAGAGCAATCCCATATTTCCACGGAGAAACGAGGCACAATCCCCTTGAAGGCCCAGTTCCTGAGAAAGCACGCCCAGCAGGTTATTACTGAGCGACAGGGCGATTAAGAAAGGGTTGATCCGCTCTGATGTCCACATAGTCTGATAAATATCATTTTCACTTCTTATCCCATCGGGTTCCCATTCTGGCAGCAGTTCACAAGGCATTGGATGAAGGTAGCCATACTGGGTGGCATACAACCCGAATTTTATTGTGGGATCGTCAATGTCCAGTCCCGCTGACAGTAATAGCTTTCTGGTTGCAATCAGGCACTTCTCCGTCCCGCGGGAATAAAAACGCCTGAGTTTGCTATGTTTAATCAACGTCCTGTCATCCTTGTCAGAACCCGAACGATTAAATTGTGGGTGATCACAGTTAAGGTGATAACCAATGAGTCGGATTTTTTTACTTTCCATCATATTCCCCAATAACCAGGCACGAATTAATGCCACCGAACCCAAACGAATTTGTTATCGCGTTGCGCACAGGCACAGGCCGCCCTTGTTGTGGAACGTAATCCAAATCACAGAGAGGATCAGGGACTTCAAGGTTGATGGTGGGAGGAATGAAATGTTTTTTCACAGTCAAAACCGTTGCAACGGCTTCTACCGCCCCCGCAGCCGCTATCCAATGCCCCAACATGGATTTGATTGATGATACTAATGGCGGTTGAGTGCCAAAAATGCGTTTGATGACTGACGTTTCCAGTTCATCATTCAGGGGAGTGGATGTGCCATGGGCATTGATATAATCAATCTGGTGCAGCCGCAATCCACTATCACTGATAGCCTGCCTGATAGCGCTTTCCGCGCCGATACCATCGGGATGGGGGGCTGTCAGCTTATAGGCATCAAGGGAAGCACCATAACCTTTAATCTCAGCATAGATTCTGGCTCCCCTGCGCAGTGCACTTTCTTCACTCTCAAGCACCAAAAACGCCCCACCTTCACCCGCAACCAGCCCACTGCGATGTTTATCAAAGGGGCGGCAAAGCTTGCTTCCCCATTTTTCTGTTACGGCAGTTGCCCCCAATAAATTCAATCCGACTAATGTGCGCAGGCTAATGACGGAATCGGCCCCACCCGCCAGCATGATAGAAGCCTCCTGCCTTTTGATAGCCTGACATGCCAACCCAATGGCATGCGTTGCGCCAGCACACGCCGCATTCAGATTAGCAACAGGGCCGGTTAACCCAAACCGGCGGGCAATTGCCATGACCATGCCATCATTACTGCATCTTATGCCGGAATAGGGACTCAGATTATGACGTTGCTGAAACATAGCCTGCATGACCGATCCATCATGATGACGCCCCAGATGCCTGTCATTTTCAGTGATATCAGAGATTCCGCTGCATCCATAAATCCCCATGCGTTCCTCTGCCAACAATCGTGGTTCCAACTCTGCATCTTCCAATGCCTTCGCTGCGGCAATCACTCCCATCACACCACGTTTGTCTGTCATGCCTGCCTCCGGCAAGTCGCCGGGGTTCCGGGCAAGCAATGTATCAAAATCAATTTGGGCTGCATATTTAATCGGCAACGCCCCATTATCCGCAAACATTAAGGGCTTAACGGCAGACTCTCCATCACACAGTTTTTTCCAGAAAGCCTCAATATCAGTCCCGAAGGCACTGACGATCCCCATACCTGTTACCACCACACGATGTTCAGAAATCATCACTGTTCTCCTCCGTTAAGCATCCCCATACGAAGTAAAATGGCAGTACATTGATTTTCCAGCCCATGAACCAGTATCCATGTCAGACCAGAAGAGTGCGGGTAGCGGGCATTTCGATTAACGTTATCGATAGCCATGCCTTTTTTATGTATCTCAATCGCCAGATTAATCGCTACAAAGGGAGCCGCTGCTCCGCAGTATCCCAATGCGTTATCAAGGTTAAATTGCGCCGCAGACGGGAACGTGTCATAAACCTGCCCTGTAAACTCATCTGTGATTTTCCCGACATGAATTATTTGAGCGGATGAGCCATTTTCCCCCGACACCTTTTCCTCCGACATCCAAGCCAGAAGGCACCCAATGTGATCACGATGGTGAAGGAGAGTGCGAAACACCTGAGAAATTTCACTGTCCGCATGATGGCTATCTTCGTGCAACGTAATAAATGAAGCTGCTTCTGCGGGTATCCACGGAACACCGTTAATGAGGTGCTCATACGCAAGGTAATACCATGTGGAGATCTTCTGGCTACCTCCCCCACACAACACAAACTGGCTGCGTTTTTCTTTAATACTGTAATAACCTTCCAAAAGGGCATTTCCCCCGGCATCGACATGAGGAGAAAAGAATCCATTATCTCCGGTAATATCGAGATGCTGAGATAGATGGCTGGCTGTTGAAGTATTTAACAGTGTCAATCCCATCAATGGGGGCGTTTCAATTAATGCCCTTGCAACATAATCCTCATCATCTTTTGCATCAAAAGCGATGGGAGTTGAACTATCGTCGGCATCACTGGTTCCCAGTCCAATGAATAACCCGCGTTGTTCAGGAGAAAACCTGTTGCCAATGCTATTTTCCCAAGTCTTAATTCCCGTATAAAGCACCCATCGGCTTTGTGCATTCGCGACCCGCCGGACAATCTTATCCATACGTGGCATGGCAAAAGCGGTTTCATCAATGTACCGTTCGCCTAAGATATTGGGCGAATGTGAGGGACTGGCTGGTAAATGAACGTTTTGTACTCTGCCATGAATAATGTCATCCACACTCAGGCCATCAGGCAGCAAACTCGTTCCACTGGTAATATAAATACCCATGATTTATCCCCCGGCCCGTTTCAGGATCAAACTGCTATTTTCCCCGCCAAAACCAAAGGAATTACTCATGATGTAATTGACGGACATAGCTTTTGCTGAATTGTTGACATTAATCACGCCATCCATTTTTCCTGAATCAGAAAAATTTAAGCTAGGAAGAATGAGTCCATTTTTCAGTGTCTCAATGGAAAGTATGGCCTCCAATAACCCACTCACGGCGAGTGAATGCCCCGTCGCTGATTTGGTGGATATAACCGGAGGATTATGGGAGAAAAGCGCATTAATCGCTTTGCTTTCCGCGAGATCATTACTCACCGTGGAAGTACCGTGAGAATTAATATGGTCTATTTCTTCCGGTAATAACCCCGCCTCTTGTAACGCCGCAGACATACAGGTGAGATAATATTGACCAGATAAGTCCGTGGATGTCATTTTATATCCCTCAGACAGGCGGGATATTCCTGCAATTTCTCCCAATATTGGCGCTCTTCTGGCAATGGCATAAGAATAGCGCTCTACAACTAAAAACGCAGACGCATCGGCCAGAACACAGCCTGCTCTGTCTTTATCAAAAGCCCGTGAAGATTGATGTAAATCCGCAAAGTTACCGTCATAAAGTGCCCTGACTTTTTTAAACAATACCTGCATGATCGGATGAGTGGCTTCTTCTGAGGCACCAACCAATGCGATATCAAGTTTGCCACTTTTGAGATTCTGATATGCGGAATAAAGCGCACTCATACCTGCGATACAGGCATCACTGTAAACCTTTGGCAAAGCCGGAACATGCAAACGCTTCGCCAGCTCCTCAACAATTTCATAAGGGGGCACTAATGCCCCAACATGTTCAATATCAATATATTTTGATGACAGGAGTCTTTCTTCATTGACATAATGAGACAAGGATTTACTGTCAAGAAACATCTTATTATTGGCAAAGAATAATTCACAGTTAGCCTGATTCAGTACTTCACCTGTTAATCCTGCCATGCGCAGACTATTTGATGCTGCATTATAGGCCATCAAAAAAACACGATTATCGGATAATTGTCCTGCAAAATTGAATTGACTACGTAACCTATCTATATCTTCCGACGATAACTTGGCACTAGGAATGTTTGTTATTCCATATTCCTTTAATAACTCATCTTCACAGATAAGTGATTTCCCTTCTGCCAATGAATTAAATAAATCACTTGGGCAATCATGATTACGAACAATCAAACCATAACCGGTTACAACAATTTTATCTGTAGGTACACCAGCCATAGTTATTTTCACCTTAATAACATGCTATTAAAGCCGAATTTTTTCTATTTACGTTCAAAAATAAAACATTATTTTTTTATACATTCAGAGTGAATCTTATGATTTAACCTGAATATCTGAACAATATTTTTCTATTTCACCAATAATGAGCTCATCGGCGGTTTTTCCATTAGATTCACACACTGCCTGACATAATGAAGCCCAGTTTTGTACATTGGTTTCACCAAATACGTCACCCAGCGTATTAATCGTTTCCAACTGCTCGTCTGTATAGCTATAACAGCTATTAATGAGTAATCCCTTACCTTCTGGTGTGAGGGAATCCCCATTCAATAGCCTTGACAATACACTTTCAGAGAGAATTTCCTGAGCATGAGCAAAAACACTTTTAGTCGGCATCGTTATTTTAAACTTTTTACCCAAATTAAATGACAAATCGATAACATCTAAAGAATCAGCCCCCAACTCGTTAATTAATGAAGAATTTTCTTTAATGTTATTTTCTTCCATAAAAAGAATAGAGGAGAGCTCCTCACTTACAGCAGAGACATATTTATTCATACAGCACCTGTTCTAAATTAAATTAATTAGCAATCAACACCAAGGAGAATATTAAATTCTCACAAATCTTTTATTTGTGTCAATTAATAAAAACCACTTGTAACAACAAAAATAATTATGCCAGGAATCAATTTTTAAATAATTAATTTAAAAGTGATAATCTATCTCTTAAAGAAGTTCGCTCAAATAAAACAATTCTATCTAACCATTTGTTTTTAATAAAAAAATACCAATAAAGAATATCACTAAAAGAAAAAATCACTCATTAAAAATATCAATGCCAATTTATTTATAAATGATGATAAACATCCGTAATAGACCTCATTCACCAAACAAAATGAAAATTATTCATATTTAATGCGAAAAACATTAATAACAAAAACCTAAATTACAAAGTCACAATTAAATACAATAAGACAAATCCCATAAAAAATGACTAATTGGCCTTTTATTAACTAGAATCAATATTGGAACGGGAAGTGTTATATTATTTTATTATTATCCAGTTCTGCTAGTGATTTAATCTATAATTATAGCCACTGTCACATACTCTATGTTGGAATAACACCAAATAGGTATGATGCCAACCTGACGATCAACATGACTAACAAGAAATCACTTTTGCAGTATCATCGATGAATTGGCGTTAATCGACTAATTCAAAGAATACTCCGGCTCAGATATAGGAAATTCAGATAAGCTATGAGGCTAAACACCTAAAACAGTAATCTGAAATATAATGTCCATAAATATCCCTTTTAAAATAAAAAATATTAATATTATGTAATAATATTATTTGGTTACTTTCCCTCAAAATAAGATGTATGTCACTGAATGTTACAATTCAGATGGTAAATTTCTTTTTCCGAAGAAAAAACATTCAGGGAGTTATTATGTCTAGTAGCCTGAAAGGTAAAGTTGCTTTAGTCACTGGTGCAGCGCAAGGAATTGGTCGTAGTATTGCGCTCAAGTTAGCCAAAGAAGGGGCTAATCTTTCTCTGGTAGATCTCAAGGTTGATAAACTCGGAGAAGTGAAAAAAGAAGTTAAGAGTTTTGGTGTCAACGCCACCATTGTCGTTGCAGATATCAGTCAAAGAGACGAAGTTTATCGCGCAGTCGAACATACAGTAACTGAGTTAAATGGCTTTGATATTATGATTAACAATGCCGGCATTGTGCAGGTAAAACCTATCTCTGATGTGCAACCAGAAGACTTAAACAAAATCATCGATATCAATATCGGTGGTGTTCTTTGGGGAATTCAGGCTGCCGCTGCACAATTCCTGAAATTAGGTCAAAAAGGAAAAATCATTAATGCCGCTTCCGTTGCCGGTCATGACGGTTTCGCTATGTTCAGTGTATATTCAGCGACCAAATTTGCCGTACGCGCTCTGACTCAATCAGCAGCCAAAGAATATGCCGATGCAGGTATCACTGTGAACGCATACTGTCCAGGTATTGTCGATACGGATATGTGGAGAGAAATAGATGAGCGTTTTACCGAAATTACAGGTTCATCAAAAGGTGAAACCTTTAAAAAATATGCTGATACTATTGCATTAGGAAGAGCAGAAGCCCCGGAGGATGTTGCAAACTTAGTCGCATTTCTCGCAAGCGAAGATTCTGATTATATTACCGGTCAATCAATTATTACTGATGGTGGAATGGTTTATCGGTAGTCTTGAAAATATAAGGGAATGTTATCGTCGCTATGTACAAATCCCCAGAACTGAATCTGGGGGTTTTTATCAAAACAGACTTACTCAAACCGGTTCTGTCGCATTAACAAAGAAAGTACGAGTGAAGATAAGGTGATTGATTTTTACTCAGCTCATTGATAGAAAAATGCCGCGGGTGAAATCGGACACCCTTCTTTTTGTCGGTATTGTCCTTTGCGCAACAGACAGACCAACTCTATCCCTGCCAACACGGTCTGGGCCCGTCTGAAGTTTTTAAATCCCAGTATAGGACGTGTTCGCCGTTTGACGTTGCGGTGATCCTGTTCAATCAGATTATTAAGGGACTTATTCTGCCGGATAATGATGTCGTTATCCTTCGGTTTTCCCTGATTTAACTCGTCCACTGCGGCTTTATTGGAGCCACTTTTATCAATCGTCACCACGTCTGGTTGTCCATGATGACGCATCGCCTTTTTAAAGAAACGCAAGGCTCGATGGGCTGTCAACAAAAAATCAACCGTATCGCCGTCTGAATCCACAGCACGGTAAAGGTAACTCCATTTGCCTTTGATTTTGATATAGGTTTCGTCCATTCGCCACCGACGCCCAACAGCAGGCTTGCTCCGCCGATAGCGTTTGACCATCAACGGAATCAGACGATGAACTCAGCGGGAGAGCGTGGAATGATCGACGGTTATCTCCTGCTCAGCTAGCATTTCCTCCAGGTCACGCAGGCTCAGTGCATAGGCCAGATACCAGCGAACACACTGAGCGATAATATCAACAGGATAGTGCAGGCGTTTGAATGCTTTTCGGATAAGGGACATCGGTGAATCACTCAACAAAAAAACGGCATGATACCCGGACACTACTCCAATCCCATCGGAGTAGGAAATGCCGTAATTTTTGCATAAATACGGAATTGGTGAAGGTGATCATCCTGCCATCCCTGAGCGATCTGAATGATATAGTGAAAAGCGGCTAAAGAAGTCTCGCCTGATAGTCTGAATCGGCGCCAGACCATAGGACTGATACCCCGAAGGGTCACTTTCACAACGTAGGTTTTCATGGTGAGGTGCCGGATAAAAGCGTGCTTAATTGCTCATTTTATCGCCTACTTAACAAAGTGCCCCACAGATTTTTATGGTCTCCAAGATGGGCAGGCCACATCAATCTTTGCCATCTGAATGTTCTCCAAATAGACATACTATACATGACTCAATAAATTGATGTCATGACCCAAAAACAATACATTGGAGACATACTTTGAAAAACTTAATTCTTAAGAGCCTGTATATTCCCCCATGGAAACCAATATCAGTCGCATATTAAATTTATTAAGCGAATACAAGAATAATGAAACTAAGCTCTCTATATATTTGAAATAATAAGAGCTATTTTTAGTTATAATTAAATTATATTCTCCAATTCATGTATTCTTTTTATTTTCCAGTCAGAAATATCCCAATATGAGTGATTGTATTCGATATTATTTGGTATCACTATGCATTTCATTGAGGCAGCTTTAACTGAAATCATACCGGTTTTTGAATCTTCTATTCCTATGCACTCTGTAGGTAGAACATTCAGTTTTTCTGCGGCGTTTAGATAAACCATTGGATGGGGTTTATTATATGGCATATTCTCTGCTGAGGATATATAATCAAAATAATTATCAATACCACATTGTTCAACTATTTTTAACAGGAAGGATAATGGAGAAGCAGAAGCAATTCCAATTTTAATATTTCTCTTCACTAATAGTTCTAAGCACTCTACTACTCCATCCATAAGCGGTTTTTCCGTAAGAATTAATTCAACCCCTTTGTGAAAAAACTCTTTTTCAATTTTAGATTTATTTAAATCATTTTTATTATAAAGTCGACAAGCTCTATCTATCATACCAGATACTGGTATACCTGCCATACTGAGCATTTCATCATAAGTGATAGGAACACCATAATGATTTAAAATTAGCATGCCTGATTTTTTCCATAGTGGTTCAGAGTCTATCAGTACACCATCCATATCGAAAATAACTGCTTTCATAATCACCTCCTTTGCTTAGTTATACAATGCCATACTTATTTTATAGCCATTAAATCATTTTTATGTTTATTTTAAATCATTTTATTTATCAAACTGTAGTGAATTTACCTCTATCATTTTACACCTAGTTAATTATTTTAGTATCGTGATGTTAATCACAATTTAACTAATAACATTAATTATATTGAGAAATTTCAAGATAATCATGGTGTTAATTCTCAGTTAACCTGATATTTACTCTTACAAAGAACGATATTTCCTTCACCATATACAATATAGCACGATATGTATTTTGGCTCGTCCTCGAGATCCCAATCCTGCACGAAAATTCACATTAGGCTTAATGTTCTTAATGAAGAAAAATTTCCTTTTCAAGGTGGCTCTCACAAATATTGATCCAGATCTCTGTACTAAGTAAAACCATCACTTTTTTTGAAGAAAAAGTATGTTATTGCTTGAATTTTATTCCGTACAGAGTATTTTAAGGTCAATAACCATATAAAATGTAGTGTTTATTGGGATTTTTAATTAATCGTATAAGGATGCTTTATGGACATCAGTAGCCTACTTATGGACTTCAGAATAACCTCACATTGTAATCTTGATTGTGATCTATGTTTCCGAAACCCGGGCATAGAAGATTCTCCTCTCACCACCGCATTTACTGTCATTGACCGGATGTATCAAATGGGATTCCGCCGTCTAGGTTTTACAGGAGGGGAGCCTACTTCAAGAGCAGACTTTATTGAACTAATTGAATATGCAAAAAACATTGGATTTATGACCTACTTGTCAACAGTTGGACATCGCTTCATGATGGATCATAAGCGATTAAACCCTGTTTTAGACTGGGTGGGAATGCCAATTGACGGGATTAACCAGCAGGTTAATACGGATATTCGCAGTGGCAAAATGAGCAATCAGCATAGAGTTATCAAAAATATATTAATGTGGCTCCCTAATGCACATAACAATATTAATATCAAACTAACCACAGTTGTTTCCCAGTCAAATGTGAATACCTTAAACGATATTGTTAGCTGGGTTGAGAATCTTCCTTATAAAATTCAGGCATGGCGATTTTATCAGTTCTGCCCATTAGGGGTCGGGAAAGAAAAAAGGGATAAATTGGAAATAGAAACCGATTTGTTTATCTGCAAAATGGAGGCACTGAAAAAAAATTATCCGACCATGCCAATAAGCTGGGCTACCTTTGAAGAGCGTGATAAAGCCAATGTCGTCATGGAACCAAATTTTGATATTATTATCCCTGATGGTGAAAACTATACTCTGCTTGGTAATATGCTGGCAGACCCGCCAGAAAAAATTTTGCCGGCAATTTTCGGGAATAGTGAAGTCATTCATAAATGTGAAAATAATCGATTTTGGTTGGATAACAGGAAATTTACAGCATGAAATATGATTATCTTTATATGGACCCTTGGTCCGCAGACAAAAGAGAAGGAAACCTAGAAAGAAAACCGCTCTATATATGTCTATCCGGAAACTCTGGTGTGGGCAAAAGTACTTTGCTTAAACAACTGTCTTCATCCCTATTTCAACATGATCCGTATACCATCGCCATTGACGAAAAAAGTGTTCACCATTCTTTCCTGCAGTATCTTTTTGACGATACCAATAACTACGGTTATCTAATACAACTCAATTTTATGATCCAACGGGCTCTGCTAATCAAATCTTGGATTGCTAAGGGATTTAACCTGGTGATGGAACGTTCTCACCTTGAAGATTACATATTTATTAATTTCATGCTGAAGACGGGGTATATCAATGAATCACATCACAGAGCATATATGCTATTATGGGAAGAAATAAATCACATTATTCCTGTACCAGACCTTATCGTTTTCCTTGATTATTCTGCAGAACATTCTCTTCAACATTTACACGCTGATGAAATTCACGGGATCCGTCCCAGGGAGTTTCCTGATGAAGTGACAAAAGTTAAATGGATAAAGGGCTGGCATGATGAATATCAATATTTCTTGAATAATCTTCCCGAAAATCTCCGGAGCAGAGTGATGATTTGTCAACGCCCGGATAATATTGACGAATTTTCTGATATAGTCATCAACAAAATAAATATGCTGCGGAGGTGATATGCGTCAAAGAACAATTGTCTGTCCTATCATTCAAAATAATGGAGAATACCTGCTTTGTAAAATGGCATCTGATCGTGGTGTATTTCCGGGTCAGTGGGCACTACCCGGAGGAGGAATGGAGCCCAACGAAACAATGGAAGCGGCACTGAGACGAGAAATCAGGGAAGAACTGGGTGAAGCTCTGGAAATAACGGAAGTGAAACCTTGGGCTTTTCGTGATGATATCCGGGTTAAAACGTATCCGGATGGCACCACCGAAGAAATTTACATGGTTTACCTCATCTTTGACTGTATCAGTGCCAACCGGAACATTACATTCAACGAAGAATTTCAGGAAACTGCGTGGGTGTTACCAGAAGCCATGAAAGCCATGGATCTGAATGAAGCAACGAGGGTTACCTTTACCCAGAAGGGAATAATCTGATAAATTCCGCCGGTTCATCCCTGCCTTCATCATGGATGGCAGGGGGCGATAGGCCAAACAGCTCTAACGCTACAATCACTCCACAATTTTGTGATCAATAAAAATTAGGGTTCTGTCGCATTAACAAAGAAAGTACGAGTGAAGATAAGGTGATTGATTTTTACTCAGCTCATTGATAGAAAAATGCCGCGGGTGAAATCGGACACCCTTCTTTTTGTCGGTATTGTCCTTTGCGCAACAGACAGACCAACTCTATCCCTGCCAACACGGTCTGGGCCCGTCTGAAGTTTTTGAATCCCAGCATAGGACGTGTTCGCCGTTTGACGTTGCGGTGATCCTGTTCAATCAGATTATTAAGGTACTTATTCTGCCGGATAATGATGTCGTTATCCTTCGGTTTTCCCTGATTTAACTCGTCCACTGCGGCTTTATTGGAGCCACTTTTATCAATCGTCACCACGTCTGGTTGTCCATGATGACGCATCGCCTTTTTAAAGAAACGCAAGGCTCGATGGGCTGTCAACAAAAAATCAACCGTATCGCCGTCTGAATCCACAGCACGGTAAAGGTAACTCCATTTTCCTTTGATTTTGATATAGGTTTCGTCCATTCGCCACCGACGCCCAACAGCAGGCTTGCTCCGCCGATAGCGTTTGACCATCAACGGAATCAGACGATGAACTCAGCGGGAGAGCGTGGAATGATCGACGGTTATCCCCCCGCTCAGCTAGCCTTTCCTCCAGGTCACGCAGGCTCAGTGCATAGGCCAGATACCAGCGAACACACTGAGCGATGATATCAACAGGATAGTGCAGGCGTTTGAATGCTTTTCGGATAAGGGGCATCGGTGAATCACTCAACAAAAAAACGGCATGATACCCGGACACTACTTAATACGACAGAACCTTTATAATCGGTATAGGCCTCACTTAGCCCTAAAATATAAAACACCCGATGAAGTCCATCATCAGGCATTATGAGTAAAATAGAGTCAACGTATATCAGGACTAGACAATCACTTCCCAATACAAAAACTGGAAAAAATCCGCCCTAACAAATCATCAGAAGTAAATTCACCGGTAATTTCGTTCAACGCTTGCTGTGCCAAACGCAATTCTTCTGCCAACAATTCTCCTGAGCGAGCGAAAACCAACTGTTGATGGCCTTCCTGCAAATGTTCTGCCGCGGTATTCAATGCCTGCAAGTGACGACGGCGAGCAAGGAAACCACCCTCAGTATTGCTGTTGAAACCCATCGCTTCTTTCAGATGATCGCGCAGTAAATCAACACCTTCTCCGTCACGGGCAGACAGACGGATTAATGAGTAGCCACTGACTTCTGATACGCTCGTTGATTCTCCCGTCATATCCGTCTTGTTACGAATAACGGTCACTGGCAGGGATGTGGGTAGTCTGGCCATAAATTCAGGCCAAATTTGTGCAGGCTCAACGGCATCCGTTGTCGTACTGTCTACCATAAACAGCACTCGATCCGCCTGTTCGATTTCCTGCCAGGCGCGCTCGATACCAATACGTTCCACTTCATCACTCGCCTCGCGCAATCCGGCCGTATCAATCACATGCAGCGGCATACCATCAATATGAATATGTTCACGCAAAACATCGCGCGTTGTGCCCGCAATATCAGTTACAATCGCCGCTTCACGGCCGGCCAGTGCATTGAGCAGGCTGGATTTACCCGCATTCGGGCGACCTGCGATCACGACTTTCATGCCTTCACGCAGCAAACTACCCTGACGCGCCTGTGAACGGACGTTATCCAGTTCAGTGATCACTTCATCCAACTTGGCCTCTATCTTGCCATCGGAAAGAAAATCAATTTCTTCATCAGGAAAATCAATCGCCGCTTCAACGTAAATCCGCAAGTTAGTCAACGCTTCTACCATTTGATGAACCTGGTTGGAAAACGTTCCTTGCAGGGAATTCATCGCAGAACGAGCAGCCTGTTCAGAACTGGCGTCAATCAGATCCGCAATCGCCTCTGCCTGTGCCAAGTCGAGTTTGTCATTCAGGAAAGCGCGTTCCGAAAACTCACCCGGATTAGCAATGCGCACACCAGAAATCGTCAAAATACGCTTTAACAGCAAATCAAGAATAACTGGCCCGCCATGCCCCTGAAGCTCCAGCACGTCTTCCCCCGTAAAAGAGTTCGGGCCGGGAAAGTAAAGGGCAATGCCCTGATCAAGTACAGAACCCTCTGCATCACGGAAAGGCAGGTAATCAGCATAACGAGGTTTTGGGAGTTTCCCCAATACCACTTGAGCGACTTCCGCCGCCTTGCGGCCAGAAATACGCAGGATGCCTACACCGCCTCGTCCCGGAGGAGTGGCCTGAGCGACTATCGTATCAGTGGTATTCATGAAATTCTCTCTTTTGAGTCAGGACTAGGAACGGAAATAATAAAGGCGGCCAATGACCGCCTTCTACTTATTTTTTAACAGCCTAATTTTTTAACAGACTGGTTTTTTAACAGACCTATTTTTTATTAAGGTCTACTTTCTTTTCGCGGGTATGTAAACCGCGCTTTTCCAGACTGCGGAAAATAACCTGCTGCTGGATGATCGTCACCAGGTTACTGACGATGTAGTACAGCACCAGACCAGATGGGAACCACAGGAAAAAGACGGTGAATACAACCGGCATGTAAGTCATGATCTTCTGCTGCATCGGATCTGTCACAGTCGTTGGCGACAGTTTCTGGATAACAAACATGGTTACCCCCATCAGCAATGGCAGGATGTAGTAAGGATCTTGTGCAGACAAGTCCTTAATCCAGCCAATGAATGGTGCATGACGCAGCTCAACAGAACCCATCAACATGTAATACAGAGCAAGGAAGATTGGCATCTGAATTATCAGAGGCAAACAGCCACCCAACGGGTTCACTTTCTCTGTTTTGTACAGCGCCATCATTTCCTGACTCATGCGCTGACGGTCATCACCGAAACGTTCACGCATTGCCGTAATTTTCGGCTGTAACAGGCGCATTTTCGCCATTGAGGTGTATTGCGCCTTAGTCAGCGGGTACATGATACCGCGCACGATAAAGGTAATCGCAATGATGGAGAAGCCCCAGTTACCGATATATTCATGCAGGAATTTAAGCAACTTGAACAGAGGCTGGGAAATAAACCACAACCAACCGTAATCAACAGTCAGATCCAGATGTGGCGCAACCGCTGCCATTTTGTCCTGAATTTCAGGGCCAACCCACAGGGTAGAAAAGATATTCTGCTGGCTGTTTGGCGCAATATTGAAGTTTTCACCTTTGTACCCGATGATCGCCATTTTCTGGTTTTTCAGGTCAATGGTGTAGAAATTGCTGGTTTTGCCTTCACCCGGAACCCAGGCAGTAGCAAAATATTGCTGGAGCATCGCGACCCAGCCACCTTTTGTGGTTACAGCAAGCGCATTGCTTTCAATCTCATCAAATTTGTACTTTTCGTATTTTGCTTCTTCAGAAGAGTACGCAGCACCACGATAAGTATGCAGGGCAAAGTTGCTGCTACCGGTATCACGGTGTTTTGGCAAATCAACGCTCTGTTTCAACTGACCAAAGAACGCCATTTGCAGCGGTTTATCAGTGACATTATTGATGTTGTAATCAACCGAAACTGCGTAATTACCGCGTTTTAAAATGAAAGTTTTGACATAAACAACGCCATCTGGCGCAGTGTAAGTCATTGGAATACGTAATTCATCCTGACCATCAGCCAAGACGAAGCTATTCTGAGTGGTGTGATAAAGTGGGCGTTCTGCCCGATTATCCGGGCCATTGAGACCGGTTAACCCACTTTGAGCCTGATAAGTGAACTCAGGGGTTGTTTCCAGCAGTTTAAACGGTTTTTGGGAACCGAGGGTATCAGGATAGGCCAGCAAATCAGCCTCCTCGATATCACCGCCACGGGTATTAATGTGCAACGAAAGCACATCCGTTTTCACGGTGATCAGTTTGCCTTGCCCACTGCTTGCTTCGCTACTCAGCGTGTTTGCTTGCTGCGTGATCTGGACCGTTGGTTGTGGGTTCTTATCACTCTCCCACTCTTGCCAGACCAGAAACGAAACAAACAGCAAAGCGATGAGAAGAAGATTGCGTTGCGAATCCATCGTTAATGTTCTCTGTTATCGTTGTTTTTAGGTGGGACAGGATCATCACCACCTTTGTGTAAAGGGTGGCATTTTAATATGCGTTTCACTGTTAACCAACTGCCTTTTATCATTCCAAACCTACGCAATGCCTCTATCCCATAGTGGGAACAGGTAGGGTTGAAACGACAACGGGGCCCCAGTAGTGGACTGATCACTAACTGATAACCCCTGATTAAGGCAATCAGGAGGCGCGAGCCAAGCGACAGTGACGACGCCATAATTTGCCCAAAGCTTCCGTTAGCTCACGGTTATCAAGCTCAGCGACCCCTTTCCTCACCAAAATCACAAAATCCATTGAAGGCAATTTATGCTGGTTTAAACGAAAACTTTCACGAGCCAATCGCTTGATACGATTACGCTCATGGGCGCGTTTTACATTTTTTTTGGCGATGGTTAGACCGATGCGGGGATGCCCCAGCTCATTCAGGCGTCCAAGGATAGTTATCTCTGCGGAGCTTGCCCGTTGTGGCTGCTGGAAAACATAAGTGAAATGCTCGGGAGTTAACAAACGTAACTCCCTCGGAAAAGCGAGCTTAACCACTTGGTATGGTTAGCTTTATTACTTAGAAACGGTCAGACGAGCACGGCCTTTCGCACGACGGCGAGCCAGAACCTGACGACCATTTTTAGTGGCCATACGAGAGCGGAAGCCGTGAGTACGGTTACGCTTCAGTACGGATGGTTGAAAAGTGCGTTTCATAGCGATTTCTACCTAGCTTAAAATTTGTTACTGATTCAGCAAATGCGTTGGCGACCAGTGAGAATGAGTAGACACCGATGCCTCAATCGCAACATCAATATATAGAAAGAGGCAGGATTGTAATAAAATGTACCACCCTTAGTCAATCCAAGATGACGCGAGCCTGGCCGTTTTCCTGTCAGATTTTTTACTGCAACCAGACATTCATCAAACATGACCAGACTTTTTGCTACCCGAAGTGCTTACCCCAAATCCTCACCAGACATGACCGGAAAAAAATCGTTGGCATAACACGCAGGGTGCAAGATTATACGGACTGTGTAATAAAGCGCAAGGATCATACACAGATCGTTGTGATTGAATTAGTGATCATCATATTGTTTTCACATTAAATTTTAAACGATAGATAAACGAAGTTTGCTATATGCCATGATTACACTACAGTATCTCTTACGGGCCTTTATATTCAGCAAGTATCAAAGCATGGTGATCACCCTGTGGATAAAAAGCGTCAAAGCTGTGTAAAAGAATGAGGATCTATGTCGTCTTTTGCGTTATGATCGTCGGCCACGATCCCAACCTCTCTAATCTGCGGATCGTTGGGGAGCGATGATATTAAAAATCGCCACAAGGTACATGCTATCTTCCTCAGCATTGAGGAGTAATGCCTTGTGCCCAGTATAACGTATCTATTATTCCGGTTTCTTTTATTGGTCTCGTTTTAGGGGAGTTCGCCGTGTCACTTTCGCTTTGGCAGCAATGTCTTGCCCGATTGCAGGATGAGTTACCTGCCACAGAATTCAGTATGTGGATACGACCCCTTCAGGCAGAACTGAGTGATAACACTTTGGCTCTCTACGCCCCCAACCGTTTTGTGCTGGATTGGGTAAGAGAGAAATATATCAATAATATCAATTTGTTATTAAATGATTTCTGTGGTCCTGAAGTACCGTTGCTGCGTTTTGAAGTAGGAAATAAGCCTGTTTCACCTAACCAGTCTGCATCTCAGAAAATCATTGCCGATATGCCGGTAACTGCTGCGCCGTCCAGTACATCTGTACGTCCAAGCTGGGACACTGCAAAAGCCCAGCCAGAGTTATCCTATCGTTCCAATGTCAATCCCAAACACACATTTGATAACTTTGTTGAAGGTAAATCTAACCAGCTCGCCAGAGCGGCTGCCAGGCAAGTTGCTGATAATCCGGGAGGCGCATACAATCCCTTGTTCCTCTATGGCGGGACAGGATTAGGTAAAACCCACCTCCTGCATGCTGTCGGCAATAGCATTATGGCACGCAAAGCCAATGCAAAAGTGGTATACATGCACTCTGAACGTTTTGTTCAGGACATGGTAAAAGCATTGCAAAACAATGCGATAGAAGAGTTTAAACGTTATTATCGTTCAGTGGATGCTCTGCTGATCGATGATATTCAGTTTTTTGCAAATAAAGAGCGATCCCAAGAAGAATTCTTTCACACGTTCAATGCCCTGCTGGAAGGTAATCAACAGATTATTCTGACATCAGATCGCTATCCGAAAGAGATCAACGGCGTCGAAGATCGGTTAAAATCCCGCTTTGGTTGGGGATTGACCGTTGCCATAGAACCACCGGAGCTGGAAACCCGCGTCGCTATTCTGATGAAGAAAGCTGACGAGAATCAAATCCAGTTGCCGGGTGAAGTGGCTTTCTTTATTGCCAAACGCCTGCGATCCAATGTTCGTGAACTTGAAGGCGCTTTGAATCGAGTCATCGCCAATGCCAATTTTACAGGCCGTGCGATTACCATTGATTTTGTACGCGAAGCATTACGTGATTTATTGGCTCTACAGGAAAAGCTGGTAACCATTGATAATATTCAGAAAACCGTAGCTGAATATTACAAAATCAAGGTTGCTGACCTGCTTTCCAAGCGCCGCTCACGCTCTGTTGCCCGTCCGAGACAGATGGCAATGGCGCTGGCAAAAGAGCTGACAAATCACAGCTTGCCTGAAATCGGGGATGCCTTTGGTGGACGTGACCATACAACCGTACTTCACGCTTGTCGTAAGATCGAACAACTGCGTGAAGAGAGTCATGACATCAAAGAAGATTTTTCTAACTTAATCAGAACATTATCTTCCTAGCGCTATGAAATTCATCATTGAACGTGAGCAATTACTCAAACCCTTGCAGCAGGTCAGCAGCCCCTTGGGCGGTCGCCCTACCCTGCCCATTTTAGGCAACTTATTATTGCAGGTCACTGAAGGCTCTCTGCTGCTAACAGGTACCGATTTAGAAATGGAAATGAAGGCACGGGTAACGCTTACCCTGCCTCATGAGCAGGGCGCAACCACCGTCCCTGCGCGTAAATTCTTTGATATCTGGCGCGGGCTGCCGGATGGCGCAGAGATCAGCGTAGAATTAGATGGCGATCGCATTCTGGTCCGTTCCGGTCGTAGCCGCTTTTCACTTTCTACCCTGCCCGCTTCAGATTTTCCCAATCTTGATGACTGGCAGAGCGAAGTCGAATTTTCTCTGCCACAGGCCACACTGAAACGCCTGATTGAATCCACTCAATTCTCCATGGCGCATCAGGATGTCCGCTATTACTTGAACGGCATGCTGTTTGAAACCGAAGGGGAAGAACTGCGTACCGTTGCAACAGACGGCCATCGTCTGGCAGTCTGTTCCATGAATATCGGGCAAAATCTGCCGTCCCATTCAGTCATAGTACCTCGTAAGGGTGTCATTGAATTGATGCGTCTGCTGGATGGCGGTGATAATCCACTGCAATTGCAGATTGGCAGCAACAACATCCGCGCCCACGTTGGTGATTTTATCTTCACCTCGAAATTGGTTGATGGCCGTTTTCCTGACTATCGCCGCGTACTGCCGAAAAATCCGGATAAAACACTGGAAGCCAATTGCGACATGCTTAAACAAGCATTTTCACGGGCAGCAATTTTATCCAACGAAAAATTCCGTGGCGTCCGCATCTACTTAAGCGAAAACCAACTCAGAATTACAGCCAATAACCCTGAACAGGAAGAAGCAGAAGAGATCGTCGACGTCAGCTATCGAGGTACAGAAATGGAAATTGGCTTCAATGTCAGCTACGTACTGGATGTTCTGAACGCACTGAAATGCGAGCAGGTGAGTCTCCTGCTGACAGATGCCACATCCAGCGTGAAAATTGAGAACTCAGCCAGTCAGGCCGCGACTTATGTCGTGATGCCGATGCGTCTGTAAAGAATGCGCCTGTAACAGTATTAATTCACACTTATGATTCTCTCGCGTTTGCTGATCCGCGATTTTCGTAATATCGCGAATGCTGACTTACCGTTGGCGACCGGTTTTAATTTTCTGGTTGGGCCAAACGGTAGCGGCAAAACAAGTATACTGGAAGCCATTTATACATTGGGTCATGGTCGTGCCTTTCGCAGTATTCAAGCCGGAAGGGTGATCCGCCATGATTGCGAGGAATTTATTCTTCATGGGCGGCTTGATCAGCAACCCCATGAACGTTCCTTATCGGTCGGACTGAGCAAAAACCGCCAAGGCGACAGCAAAGTCAGGATCGATGGCAGTGACGGGCATAAAATCGCCGAATTGGCGAAAATGTTACCCATGCAGCTCATCACACCAGAAGGTTTCACCTTGCTAAATGGCGGCCCGAAATATCGCCGGGCTTTTATTGACTGGGGCTGCTTTCACAATGAGCCACGCTTTTTCACTGCCTGGGTCAACCTGAAAAGGCTGCTCAAACAGCGGAATGCGGCATTGCGACAAGTCACCCGCTATAACCAGATCCAACATTGGGATCGTGAACTCGCTCCGCTGGCGACGGAAATAAGTCAATGGCGAGCTGAATACATTGCAGGAATTTCGGAAGATATCGAAAAAACCTGCCAACAATTTTTACCTGAATTCACCCTCAGTATCAGCTTCCAACAAGGCTGGGACAAAGAGAGTGAATATGCAGAACTACTCGCGCGGCAGTTCGAGCGCGACAAATCGCTAACCTACACCGCTTCCGGCCCCCATAAAGCTGATCTGCGGATCAGGGCGGACGGCACACCGGTAGAAGATATGCTTTCCCGTGGTCAGTTGAAGTTACTGATGTGTGCGTTGAGGTTAGCACAGGGTGAATATTTCACCCGACAGAGCGGGCAAAAGTGCCTGTATCTGCTTGATGATTTTGCCTCAGAACTGGATGCCGGCCGTCGTCAGCTATTAGCCGAGCGTCTAAAATCTACGCAAGCCCAAGTGTTTGTCAGTGCAATCACAACCGGGCAAGTTACAGACATGATTGATGTAAATAGCAGGATGTTTCGCGTAGAACATGGCAAAATAGAGGTTCAACCACAGGATTAAGATGAGCGAGAAACGTTGATGTCGAATACATATGACTCCTCAAGTATCAAGGTATTAAAAGGGCTGGATGCCGTCCGTAAACGTCCAGGCATGTATATCGGTGATACCGATGATGGTACTGGCCTGCACCACATGGTCTTCGAGGTTGTTGACAACGCTATCGACGAAGCCCTCGCAGGTCATTGTGACAAGATAGTTGTCACTATCCATGCAGATAACTCCGTTTCTGTACAGGACGATGGCCGCGGTATTCCTACCGGCATACACGAAGAAGAAGGTGTTTCAGCAGCAGAAGTCATCATGACCGTGCTGCATGCGGGGGGTAAATTCGATGACAACTCCTATAAGGTTTCCGGCGGGCTGCATGGCGTAGGGGTTTCTGTTGTTAACGCCTTATCAGAAAAACTGGAACTGACTATCCGTCGTGACGGAAAAGTCCACGAACAGACCTATCATATGGGTGTTCCACAGGCACCGTTGAGAGTTGTCGGTGATACCGAACAAACGGGAACCACTGTCCGTTTCTGGCCAAGCATGGAGACGTTCAAGGTTAACACTGAATTCGAATACGATATTCTGGCAAAGCGTCTGCGTGAATTATCATTCCTGAACTCCGGTGTTTCCATTCGTTTAGTCGACAAGCGCACAAATGCAGAAGATCTCTTTCATTATGAAGGTGGGATCAAGGCGTTTGTTGAGTTCCTGAGCCGCAATAAAAACCCAATTCACCCAAATGTTTTCTATTTCTCTACGGAAAAAGACGGGATTGGCGTTGAAATTTCCATGCAATGGAATGATGGTTTTCAGGAAAACATTTACTGCTTCACCAATAACATTCCTCAGCGCGATGGGGGAACGCACTTAGTTGGTTTCCGTACCGCGATGACCCGTACCCTTAATAGCTATATGGATAAAGAGGGCTACAACAAAAAATCCAAAGTCAGCGCTACCGGTGATGATGCTCGTGAAGGCTTGATTGCGGTGATTTCCGTTAAAGTGCCTGATCCTAAATTCTCTTCCCAGACCAAAGACAAACTGGTTTCTTCCGAAGTGAAGACCGCTGTCGAGACCCTGATGAATGAGAAGCTGGTGGAATATCTGCTGGAAAACCCGAACGATGCCAAAACGGTTGTCGGTAAAATCATTGATGCGGCACGTGCCCGTGAAGCAGCACGTAAAGCGCGTGAAATGACCCGCCGTAAAGGTGCATTGGATCTGGCCGGATTGCCGGGCAAATTGGCTGACTGTCAGGAGCGCGATCCTGCCCTGTCCGAACTCTACCTGGTGGAGGGTGATTCTGCGGGTGGTTCGGCAAAACAGGGGCGTAACCGTAAAAATCAGGCTATCCTGCCACTGAAAGGCAAGATCCTGAACGTTGAGAAAGCGCGTTTTGACAAAATGCTGTCTTCACAGGAAGTGGCAACCCTGATCACCGCACTGGGCTGTGGCATTGGGCGTGACGAATATAACCCGGACAAACTGCGTTATCACAGCATTATCATCATGACCGACGCCGACGTCGATGGTTCTCACATCCGTACCCTGTTGCTGACATTTTTCTATCGTCAGATGCCAGAAATCATTGAGCGTGGCTATGTTTACATCGCTCAGCCACCGCTGTATAAGGTGAAGAAAGGCAAACAAGAGCAATACATCAAAGATGACGATGCAATGGAAGAGTACCAAATGTCCATCGCATTGGATGGTGCTGCGCTGTATACCAACCCACATGCACCGGGATTGAAAGGTGAAGCACTGGAAAATCTGGTGACTGAATTTAACGCCACCCAAAAAATCATCCGCCGCATGGAACGCCTGTATCCGCTGGCTCTGCTGAACAACCTGATTTACCATCCAAAACTGACCGAAGATGCACTGAACGATCAGACAAAAGTGGAAGAGTGGGTCAGTGCACTGACTATTCGCCTGAATGACAAAGAGCAGCATGGCAGCACATACAGCTATCACATTCATGAAAACCGTGAACGTCAGGTTTTCGAGCCAGTTTTGACCATTCGTACACATGGCGTTGATACCAACTACAATCTGGATTTCGATTTTATCCACGGTGGCGAATATCGCCGCATCACCAAACTGGGTGAATTGATCGGAAACCTGATTGAAGAAGGCGCATATATTGAACGTGGTGAGCGTCGTCAGGCAGTCAACAGCTTTGAACAGGCTCTGGAATGGCTGACCAAAGAATCACGCCGTGGTCTTTCCATCCAACGTTATAAAGGTCTGGGAGAAATGAACCCGGATCAGTTGTGGGAAACCACAATGAACCCTGAAACACGCCGCATGATGCGTGTCACGGTAAAAGATGCCATTGCGACCGATCAACTGTTCACGACCCTGATGGGTGATGCCGTTGAGCCTCGCCGTGCATTTATTGAAGAGAATGCGCTGAAAGCGGCGAATATTGATATTTAATACTGCTGCTTAACTTTAATATCCCAGATAACTTTCGTTATCTGGGATAAAAAAACTCATATCATTTGCTGATATGAGTTTTTTATTTAGCCAATAACACATATGAAATAATCACATCAATCTTTTCTGGTTTTTCCAACCACTTATTAAACACATTACCCAGCCCTTTTTGTTTATAAGTGGTATCACAGCTTGCAGATGTTCCTGCTGGGCCTAAGCCATATGTTCCACCACCCTCGGCTTTAACCTCGCAGCCATGCTGCCCATGAAAATCATTATATAGCCATTTAGGCTCTATTGTACTGAATTCAATGACAACACCCGGATTTTTATTAGTCAAATAACCTTTTGAATAATCAAAACGAGGTGCAATACCACAAAATGCTTTTGCCTCTGTAACACAAGGAACCTTCCGGTATTTATTGGCATCAAATGCCTTATATTCATTTGATCCCATTCCCCGATACCAATACATTGCGTCTTCTGCCGCTTTATTGGCTTTGGCTGCTTTTTTATTGATTAAAGTCACTTTATTCGACGTGTTGGTCTCAACAACCAATGTTCCATTTTTATACAACGACATCACTTTCGTATCTTTTAAGCCATTCTTTGTGATTAAATCCTCAATCGCTTTATCCGCTACACTAAAATGACTCACCCCTAACAAAATAGGCAGCATAAGAAGATAACTTTTTTTATTCAGTCTCATAAAAAACCTCACCATTAAACTATAAAAGTTTATAATAAGTTTATTTCTCATATAAACCAACAATAAAAATCTAATTCAACTGTTAACATAAAACAAAAACAAATTAAGTCAGAGATAATTAAAATAGATAATAAAAATCACTCACTATAAAAAATCAAACATAGAATATTTTTATATCATAAATTAAACAAAATTTAACTATTCCGGCAGTAATTTTATTGCTATTATATATTATCGGTGAGTTTGCAGAGGATGAGAACTTAACAAAAACAAGCCTTATACCAATAAAATAACACCACCATTTGATAAGGATTTTCATCATGCTAAAAAGAATAAATTTTGTATCAAAACTTCATGATTCAATCACTAAAGGTGGTTGGCTTAAACACATTAACAATACAGATAACTTAAAAGAAACTCAGAGCAACGCATGGCCTTTTTCTTAGCCGCAGCGAGTATAGGTTTAAAGGAAATTACTGAAAAAACCATATTAAGAGGTCTTTATTATGTTTAAAAAAACTTATTCTTTTAATAAAGATATTGAAAAAATGCAGTCAAATTCTTTGACTCGTTCAAAAAATCTATCCACCTCACTACCCGATAATCTATCTAATATAGAAATTAATAATCAAATGCTTATACACAAACTTTCCTTTATCGAATCAAGAGAAGTTAATCTACAAGAAGCAAAAAATGCAATCAATAAACTTCTCAACTCCATTCGTGAAGATAAATGGCTGGACCATATTGAAGATACTGAATATACATGGCGTAATATAGAAGAGAAAAAATTAAAAACACCACAAGACTTATGGGATCTGAGATGCTGTATAACTGAACAAATACTAATTTCAATGCGATATGACATCAATGAAGATAGTCGAAAGATTAAAGATTTTATTTACTTGGTTTGTTTTATTAAAACAATGCCTATCGGAATAATTCAACTTAAATGTGATGATAATTCTCTGGAAGTAAACAACCTTGTCACTCATCCAGGAATAAAAAACTGCGCCTATTTATTGATGGAAAAAGCAGTTAACCTATCCAATGACATGGGTTTTGAAGGAAAACTAAAGCTAATGACAGCAACTGATGAATTGAATAGAGTTTATCATAGAATGGGATTCATTGATAATAATGACTATATGACATTAGATCCAAATGGAAACAATTTTTGGACTTTCTGTACAGAAGATCGTGTATACAAATTTAAAAAACTCTTCTAACCCTTCAATATAAAAAATAAACTCAGATGAAAAAAATAATAAATACCGCCAATTTCTCTATCGAATTGGCGGTATTATCCTAACGGATGCTGAATAGTCACTTCAATAAAAAAACTTAACCCTTTTCTACAACAAAATACGCAGCATACGGCGCAAAGGCTCAGCCGCTCCCCACAACAACTGATCACCGACGGTAAATGCAGAGAGATATTCCGGCCCCATATTCAGTTTACGCAGGCGCCCCACCGGCGTATTCAACGTGCCAGTCACCGCTGCCGGCGTTAATTCACGCATTGTCAGTTCACGATCATTCGGGATCACACGAACCCAGTCATTATGAGAAGACAGCAATGTTTCAATTTCATGAATCGGAATATCTTTTTTCAATTTCAGGGTAAATGCCTGACTATGACAACGTAATGCTCCAATACGAACACACAAACCATCTATCGGAATCACACGACTGCCCGTATTTAAAATCTTGTTGGTTTCCGCCTGGCCTTTCCACTCTTCACGACTCTGCCCATTTTCCAGTTGCTTATCAATCCAGGGAATCAGACTCCCCGCCAGAGGAACACCAAATTGGTCAGTCGGCAATGCACCGCTGCGGGTAAAATCCGTGACACGTTTTTCAATATCCAAGATGGCGGAAGCCGGATCTTGCAACTCATCTGCAACCTGATTATGCAGCATTCCCATTTGCACCAGCAGTTCACGCATGTGACGGGCACCACCGCCAGAAGCCGCCTGATAGCTTGATACCGATGCCCACTCAATCAAATCATTGGCAAACAAACCACCCAATGACATCAACATCAGGCTGACAGTACAGTTACCACCAACAAACGTTTTGATGCCTTTATTCAGGCTGTTCTGAATATGTTGATGGTTAACGGGATCGAGAATAATGATCGCATCGTCATTCATGCGCAGTGCGGAAGCAGCATCAATCCAATATCCCTGCCAGCCGGTTGCTCTCAGTTTGGGATAAATTTCATTGGTATAATCCCCGCCCTGACAACTAATGATTATATCCAGCGCACTCAGCGCCTCGATATTAAAAGCATCCTGTAAAACGCCTGATTTACCCGCAAATTCCGGTGCAGGCAACCCATGTTGGGAAGTTGTAAAGAAAACCGGATTGATTTCGTCAAAATCCCGCTCTTCCATCATTCTCTGCATTAATACTGAGCCGACCATACCGCGCCAGCCGATAAAACCTACACTCTTCATCATGTTTACCCTGCCTTGAAAGATGTTCGTCAGATACAACTGACATCCTTAAAACTGACAAAATATGACGAAAGGTGCAAGCATATTTATGCACTATAACACCAACATTTCTGCATGGATGCGTTTGCCATTTTTAAACCAGACAGAAGTATGCCTTCCCACTCTACTGGAACTATGACCACTTATCGGTTTGCCTGGCTTTTTGGATCTCAAAAAAGGTTTTGGCGTAATAGGATCGACAGTAACTACCCTTGAATAAGCTTCTTTTTCTGCCATAAAAGCAGCTCTGGCATTTTGGTTTAGAGAAAGCCCTGAAAAATGAAGCTGGCAAATATGACTTATTCTGAATACTTCTTCATTACGTTGAATATCTTCATTATGCTCATAACTCAAGGTTTGTGGATTAAAATAATTATTGCGTATCTTAACCGACCCAATATAACCAATCACGATATTGTTTGAACACAATTTAGAAAACTCAGAAGCAAAAGATTCCTCAAAGCTATAGGGAGAATCTCTATCCTTCTCGCAAGTTGCGGAATTACATACCACCAGATGAATATACCTAAATCTGTCTAATATTATTCCTCCGTTATTAACTAATTGATCATATAGTTCACCAGGTGTCATATTTTCTACAGTCAGATTTTCGCTCAGGACGGTTAAATATTCCATGAAATAATTTTCATCATATTCACCATGAGAACAAACTGATAAACGAAAATGACCATGATAAATATCTTCAAATGTATAAAAACCACGAAAGACTTTAATATTTCTCATGATAACCATTCCTTATATGCTACTCTTGTTCTTACCATTCCCATACTAAGTAGTATGAATACGATAGCAATTTTGGGGATTACTCATGCAATTAATTACCTATTTATTAGTTATGAACGAAATATTGCAGAAAAACAAGCAAATAAATTAACTACATTAAGGATTGCGTTCTGATTTAATGATCAGAATATCAACGAGATGGAAATAAAGAATAAAAGCAACCTACAGCAAAACTATAGGCTTTGGATCAACCTTTCTTTTTCTTACCCTGAACAGCCTTAAAACGTGGATTAGAGTGACCGAATGTTATAATATAACATTAATCCAACCTCTGGTTGCTGACAACTCTCTTTTGATGCTATTCACCGAACTGAACTAAAATGAAAAAATCAAATATAAGCTAATAGTTTAGTTTGTTATTATTTCTTTTCATATTGAGTCTTCTAGATTTTTTCACTATTAATTGTCACTTAATGAGAAATTAATTTATATTTTTTGGTCATTTTGATATTCATTATTTCATTTCGCCATAAATCTATAAAACAGGTATGCTTATCGCCTAATCTCTATGATAAATATCAGGTAATCAGAGTAATCCAATTATTGCGATACGATTCAAAAAAGACCTTTTTTCCGCTATTAACTTATTCTGAAAACTGATTTAATTAAGCATTGCTTAATAATTATTATCACTTTGAGACAGCATTCTGATGGCGCTTTTTTTACAAAACTGCTTGGCTTTTCCTGTTGTTATTTTCAGTGGGTTACTATTCATTGTTTTATTTTATTGGATATGTGCTGCTTTTGGTTTGCTTGATATTGATTTCCTGAGTGTGGATGTAGATAGCTTCGATGTATCTTCTTTGGCTGGCTGGTTAACAAAACTCGGCCTCACTGGAATTCCTGTCACCATTATTATTACGCTCATTACTCTGATTGGCTGGCCACTCAGCTATTTCAGCATGCACTTGATGCTCCGTTTCATTGAAACTGATGTGTTCCGTTATTTACTTGGAATCGCCACTTTCTTTATCGTGAGTTTCATTGCCTTATTACTGACGGCAATGATCTTGCGCCCATTACAACCGAAATTATCCAGACTCAATCGTTCCAACAGTGTTGACAATCTGATTGGCAAAGTCGCCGAAGTCCGCTCCCCCATTGTGACTGAACAGCGTGGTGAAGCTCTGATGGATAATCACGGAGCCAGTTTAATCTTACAAGTGCGGGCACCAGAAAGTGACGGCATTACTCGTGGAGATCGTGTCGTATTAATCAGTTATGACGCGGCAACCCACAGTTACACCGTGGTGAGTGAAGATGAATTTAAGTTGTAACGACTGACTTGCCGATGGTTAATATTTAATCACTATTTAATGTTTAATCACTAATCGTAAACCTTGCTATCTGACATGCCTCACTCAACATTTCGGTCATGGATGAATAGCAGCTTAAGTTTTGGGTTCCTGACGCCTTCCACGTCAGTCCCAAACAAGTTAGCCCCAAAATAAAATGGAGAAACACATGTCAGATATTGCCATGGCAGATTTCATGCCTTTCTTGATCATCGTTGCGACGATAATTGTCGTCATTCTGGGTTTCTTTGGGCTTTTTAAAGCGTTTTACATCAAAGTACCACAAGGAACTGCGCTGATCGTCAACGATATGTCATCCCAGCCGAAAGTGCATTTTACCGGTGCGCTGGTCTATCCGGTCATTTATAAAAAGGAGTTCATGCGCATTTCTTTGCTGACTCTGGAAGTCGATCGCCGTGGTAAAGATGGCCTGATCTGTAAAGATAACCTGCGTGCCGACATTACCGTTGCATTCTACCTGCGTGTTAATGAAACCACCGAAGATGTACTGAAAGTGGCAAAATCCATCGGTGTAGAACGTGCCTCTGACCATAACGCCGTCAGTGCCCTGTTCAGCGCCAAGTTCTCAGAAGCACTAAAAACCGTGGGTAAACAATTCGAGTTGTCAAAATTGTTCGAAGATCGCCAAAACTTCCGCGATCGCATTGTTGATGTCATTGGTAAGGATCTGAACGGCTATGCGCTGGAAGACGTCGCCATCGACTATCTGGAACAAACGCCGAAAAACTCTCTGGACCCGAACAATATTTTCGATGCGGAAGGTATTCGTAAGATCACTGAAATCACCGCCATCCACAATATTGAAACTAACCAGAAAGAACGTGATCAAGAACTGGCTATCCAAAAGAAAAACGTAGAAACCCGTGAAGCCAGTTTGGCATTGGAACGCCAACAAGCGGATGCAGAAGCCCGTCAGAAGCGTGAAATCGAAAGTATCCGCGCCCGTGAATCTGCTGAAACTCTGCGTGTACAGGAAGAAGAGCGCTTGAAAGCAGAGCAGGCTCGCATTCAGACTCAACAAGAAATTGAAATCCGAGAAGAAAACCGTCTGCGTGAAGTCGAAGTTGCACAACAAAATCGCTCCCGTGCCGTCGCCATTGAGATGGAAAAAGTCATTCGTGCACAAGAATTGGAAATTGTTTCCCGTGAACGCGAAGTAGAACTCCAGCGCATCGATAAAGAAAAAGCGCTGGAAGAAGAGCGCAAAAACATCTCTAACGTGATTCGTGAACGTGTTGCTGTAGAAAAAACCGTGGCGCAGGAAGAAGAGCGCATCAAAGAAGTCCGCATGGTTTCTGAAGCCGACCGCCAGAAGCAGATCACCATTATTCAAGCCCAGGCCAATGCGGAGCAAGAGCTGGTTCGTCAGGTGAAACAAGCCGAAGCGGATGAGAACAGTGCCAAGTACAAGGCATTGGAAATCAGTACGATGGCGCAAGCAGAACTGGAAGCAGCCGCCAAGCAGTCAGAAGCGAAAAAACGGATGGCTGAAGGTATTGAGGCCGAAGAAGCCGCATTAGGTCTGGCCGAAGCACGTGTTCGCCAAGCCAAAGCCGAAGCTGAAGAGAAAGAAGGTCTGGTACAGGCAAATGTGATTGCAGAAAAACTGCTGGCAGAAGCCCGTGGTACGCAGGAAAAAGGTCTGGCCGAAGCACGTGTTCTGGAAGCCCAGGCCAGCGCAGCCGAGAAACAAGGTCTTGCCGAAGCAAAAGTTCTGGAAGAGAAATTGGCAGCACAAGCGCGTGGTGATGAGCAACAAGCCAATGCCAAAGAAAAACTGGGTTTGGCGGATGCTAAAGTGCTGGAAGAAAAACTGGTGGCACAGGCTCGCGGTGAAGGCCAACTGGGTTCAGCACAAGCAGAAGTTATCCGTCAGCGTCTGAAAGCAGAAGCGGACGGTCTGACTGACAAATTCACGGCGATGGGTAATCTCAATGATACAGCCCGCGATCACGAAGAGTTCCGTATGCAGCTTGAGAAAAACTTCGAACAAGCGATGGCTTCCATTGCAGCCAACAAAGAGATTGCCAAAGAGCAAGCGGAAGTGCTGGCAGCGGCGCTCAGCAAAACCAACATTGATATCGTGGGTGGTGATGGCAGTTTCTTTAATACCTTCTCCAAAGCACTCAGTGTAGGCAAGGCCATTAATGGCGTGGCAGACAAAAGCCCGCTGGTAAAAGAAGCCATGCAGAAGTTACTGGCGGGAAAAGGTGAAAAAGAAATCAATGGAAAAGAAGCGGGGGAACAAAAAATAAACCTCGATTCACTCCTGCAAAATCCAGAAGTGCAGTCTTTAGTCAACATGTTTGGCGCAAATAAAAAACGCCATAACAAAGAAAGTACTGAAGAGTAAGATACTGAACCATATTGAAGGAAACGTGATACGCCATGTCAGATAGCCAATTGAATAATCGTGAACAGGAGTTACTGGATAATGCTGTCGCGGAAGGCGGGGCCTACGATATCTTACGCAGTCGCCTGTCTGAACAAGGCCAGCAGCTACATGAAAAAGCCAGCCTGTTGAACAGCCGACGTTTGGAAGAATTTGGCAAAAACCAGACTGACATTATCGGGCGTATCCGCATCCGCACAGAAAACAACTGCGTTGCCCGTGATATTGTCCGTGTCGGCAATTGGTTATTATTTGGCTACAATGTATTCCTCGGCTTAAAAAAAGAGACGCGGGTTGAAGATGTTTTTTCCCTGTACAGGCTCAAGAAAGAAAATGACGAATATGATGTGGAATCCGTCCCGCTGACAGGCACGTTTCTCAATATCACCAGCTTCGTACAGGATTTCAACGAACTGTACACTTACTACAAAAATACCCAACTATTGGAACTGGTCGAGCGTGATGGCAAACTGCTCGCCAGCTTTCAGATTGGTGAACGAATTACCGATATTCGCGTGTTCCGCTGGGCTATCTCCAGCGACAAAACAGAAATAACCTATATCGATAATCGCGGTGAACGCGATATCGCCCTGCCTCCCGCCTATGATTTTGAATGGCAGAAAACCACACGCGAAAATACTGTAAATGGCCGCTATCCACATATGAACATTCTGGATACCGTGTTTGTGGAAACCATTGGCGGCGATCTGACGATTAAATGTGAAAATAATACTGAAGATGGATTGGGGATCTACCGAGAAGCGGTGCTGGATAAAACCCAATCACTGGATGATGCCCAGATTGAATACGCCCAGACAGGCAGCCTGATCCTGTTGAAAATCCTGCCCTACCGTGAAGAATTCTGGCGTTATCTGGTCTATAACACGCTGACCCAAAGCGTGCAGCGTATTGATGCCATCGGTCTGGCCTGTATCCAGTTACCGGAAGATCACGGTATTATTTTCCCCGGCGGCTATTATTTGCAAAGCGGGGAATACAAAACTTTCGATCAGCCGATGGATGGCATGCGTTTTCGCCGTGTCCGCCGCTCCCCAAATGGCGAAGATGTCATGTACATCTTCTATGAACCCAATTTAGGCCGTTTGGCTCTGTTCAATTACAACTTAATCGAACGCAAACTCCAAAATCCACTATTTGGTCACGGCTATGCCATGCTGGAAGATGGTCAGATGGTGCTGTTTGAAGGGCAATCAGAGGAACCAACCCGCATCCATCCGATGCAAATCTGGCAAACTCCGTTCTATTCTGACGAATACGCCGCTCGCCAACCTGCGAGAAACAGCTTTTTAGGCCGCATCGGTAATGCTGAACTGGTGCGCGGTATTTCCGATCTTTACCATATCGCCAAAGAAATTGAACAACAGCAGATTTCCTCCCTGCTCTACGAAAAACTCTGCCAAGATGCCCGCCGTTTGGTAGATATCTACTATTGGCTCAATGACGAACAAAGCCTGCATATCTCCGGGTTACTGAAAGAGATCGCCAATACCGGTGAGAAGGTACTGGATGAATACGAAAAAGTAGAAAGTATCCGTCGCCAGTCCATTCGGGCCATGAATGAGGCAACATCACATCAGAAAGCGTTATTGACAGCGATGCTGCCTGAAAGCTGGACCGAGACTCAGCAATTTATTGAAGCCTTAAACAGTCTGAGTATCCAGCGTGGTCACTTGATCACACTGCGCGACCATCGTTATATCGATTTATCCCGCCTTGATGAAATGGAAGCGCAACTGGCTGATAACCAACAGCGCATTTCACTGGCAACTGCCGAATTTCTTGCCAGCGAAAAAGCACTACAACCATTTACCCTGCAATTGCAAGAATTGGAAAAACAGGTTCAGGCCGCTGCCAACCGCGCCCAGCTTAACGAGCCACTGGCGGGCATGGAAAAAATGTCCTCCGATCTGGATATGCTGTCAAACCTGATGGCTTCGTTGAAATTCGAAGACACAACCCAACAAACCCATATCATTGAGTCGATTTCCGAAATTTATGCCCTGCTGAATCAGGCTCGCGCCAGACTGCAACAACGCCGTAAAGAACAGGGTGCGGTTGAGTCCGTTGCGCAGTTTGGTGCACAATTTAAATTATTCAGTCAGGGAATTACCAATGCCCTGACACTCTCTACCGATCCAGAACGCTGTGACGAACAGCTTTCCCGCCTATTAGTACAACTGGAAGAGCTGGAAACCCAATTCAGCGATCACGATGAGTTCCTGAATGACATTCTGGATAAACGTGAAGAGTTGCTGGAAACCTTTGAAACTCACAAACAGTCACTGCTGGATGAACGTCAGCGTAAGACCCGGAACTTGCAGATTGCGGCAGAACGTCTGCTGGATAGCGTGAGTCGCCGGACAGCAAAATTTTCGTCCCTTGATGAACTGAATGCCTTCTTTGCTTCCGATACCGTATCGCTGAAAACCCGCGAAATCATTGAACGTTTGCGGGAACTGAAAGACAGCGTAAAAGCAGACGATATTGATGCCAAATTCAAAGCTGCGCGAGATCAGGCGATCCGCAGCCTGCGGGATAAGACTGAAATCTATGAAGATGGCGGAAACGTTATCAAACTTGGCCCACGCCACCGTTTCAGCGTGAATACCCAAGAGCTGGATCTCACCATCCTGCCACGGGGTGATTATCTCTATCTGCACCTGACAGGCACAGATTATCAGGAACCCATTGATAGCCCGGAACTTGAATCCCTGAAACCTTATTGGTCGATTACTCTCGAATCAGAATCCCCTCAGGTTTATCGCGCGGAGTACCTTGCTTATTCACTGATTTATGCAGCGAGTAAAGAACATAATGACCTGACACTGGATGGCTTGAAATCCCTGTTAAGCAAGCCAGACATTCTGGAAAAAACCGTTCGTGAATTCGCTGCACCTCGCTATAAAGAAGGCTATGAAAAAGGTATTCATGATCATGACGCAGTGGAAATCCTGCGTAAATTAATTCCGGTTGGGGAAAGTGCCGACCTTTTACGGTTCAACCCTCATGCCAGAGGGATTGCTGTGCTTTTTTGGGAACAAGTTCAACACGAAGAACAGCCTGCATTGTGGCCTGAACGAGCCCGTACCTGCGCCAATATTTATCAGCTTTTCCGTAATGATGCCGGCTTACTGGATCTCCAGGCGGAAATCGAAGCAGAGATTAGCCTGTTCCTTGAACGCCATCCAATCAAGTGTGAGCCTTACCAACAAACACAAGCAGCGGAATACCTGAGCCTGGCACTGAGCCGGACAAACGTGGAATTCAGTTTCAGCAAATATGCCCGTACGTTATTGGAAGGACTACAATCTGAACTGGAAAAAGCCCATATGTGGGGGGATTTCAACCACTCCCAACAGAATCTCGGTCAACGTTTTACTCAACGCTGGATGCTGGTGGAAAATTGGCTGAATGGTCTCTGTTCCCTGCCAGAATTTTCCTCTCTGAAAGGTTATATTTCAGAAGCTGTGGCGTTAGTTTTATTAGAAAAAACGCTGAATGCCCGTTTCAGTGAAGTGGATCTGCACTTTACTGTCACCGGTTTGATTGGTGAACACCCTTCCATCGTTAACCAAGCTCTGACTCTCAGCCTTGATGACTATTTCTGCCGGATGCGCAAACAACGCAAAGTATTTATTCCTGCCTATCATCATTATCAGGAATTACGCCAAGGCGTATTAAATCAGCAGAGAAAAAATCTACGGCTCCATGAATTTAAGGCTCGCCCGCTCAGCTCATTTGTACGTAATAAATTGATCAATGATGTTTATCTGCCACTGATTGGCGATAACCTTGCCAAACAGATCGGGGCGATCGGGGAAGGCAAACGAACAGATCTTATGGGGATGTTATTAATGATCTCCCCGCCCGGCTACGGTAAAACAACGTTGATGGAATATATCGCCAATCGCCTTGGTTTGATCTTCATGAAAATCAACGCACCTGCATTGGGGCATGATGTTTTGTCACTCGATCCCGCTCAGGCACCAAACGCCACCGCACGTCAGGAACTGGAAAAACTGAATCTGGCGCTGGAAATGGGCAATAACGTGATGCTGTATATTGATGATATCCAGCACACCAACCCTGAATTCTTGCAGAAATTTATTTCCCTGTGTGACGGTACACGACGTATTGAAGGAGTCTGGAAAAGCCAGACTAAGACCTACGATATGCGAGGGAAAAAATTCTGCGTTGTTATGTCTGGTAACCCTTATACTGAATCTGGCGAAGTGTTCAAAATCCCGGATATGCTGGCAAACCGTGCTGATATCTACAACCTCGGCGAAGTATTGGGTGGTATGGAAGAGGCATTTACGCTGAGCTATATTGAAAACAGCCTGACATCGAATCCGGTTCTGGCACCGCTGGCATTGCGTGATATGAACGATTTGTATCTGTTTATCGATAAAGCGATGGGCAAGCCGTTCTCCAGTAATGGCCTGAGCTATCCCTATAGTGAAGCAGAGATCACTGAGATTGTCGCGATCCTTGAACGTCTGCTGATGATGCGGGAAACCGTATTTAAAGTGAATCAGCAATACATTGCCAGTGCTGCACAATCCGACAAATACCGGACAGAGCCACCGTTCAAGTTGCAGGGCAGTTACCGCAACATGAACAAACTCAGTGAAAAAGTTTCTGCTGTCATGAACGCCGAAGAAATACGTCGCATTATTGATGATCACTATTTAGGTGAAGCCCAATTGCTGACAAGTGGCGCCGAAGAGAACCTGCTCAAACTGGCAGAGATTCGCGGCACAATGGTACCGGAAGAAGCACAACGCTGGCAGCAAATCAAACGTGATTTTATGCGAAATAAAGCACTGGGTGGTGATAATGCCGATGTGGGTGACCGCGTTGTGGCACAACTGGCTGACTTGGTTGAAAGTATTCAGGCTTTGGGAAGCTACCCGAAGCATTAAAAGGAAACATTAAGGTATAAAACAAATGGAAATTATGATTACCGTTATAGTGCTTTTTTTCCTGATTATCAGTGGGATAATTGGAGGAGTCAGCCTTTATAACCGTTTAATTCTACTACGCAATAACGTTGATAATGCCTTTGCCAATATCGACGTTATCCTGAAGCAACGTGCTGACCAGATACCGGCTTTAGTGTCTATTGTTTCTAAGGCTATGTCCCATGAACGTGAGATCTTTACGGCACTCAGCTCTGCCCGCCAAAATTACCTGAATTCTGGCTCTCTGCCTGAAAAAATCGATGCCTCTAATCAGATGGAACAAGCGCTAAAAGCGGTTATAGCGATTTCAGAAAATTATCCGACCCTGATTTCCGGCGAGAACTTTATTGAACTCCAAAAAGCAGTCAGTAGTGTGGAAGATAAAATTGCCCGCCGACGTGAATACTTCAATGATGCTGTGACAATCTATAATACTGGTATTCAGCTTTTCCCCGCGCTGCTCGTAGCAAATGCGCTTAAATACCAACGTCTTCCGTTGTTAGACATTCCCGCAGAAGAGAAAAAATATAACGGTATTCGGTTCGAATAAATCGCTTTTAACAAAATAGGCAATTAATGGCTTCTATTATCGCTTCAATCATTTTCAGTGCGGTTTTGAGTGGTGCTACCGTCATTTTATTCTCAGAGATTTATAACATTCGCATCAACCGAAAAAGATGGGTATCAATAACAGCAGCAATCAGCAGCTTGTCGGCAAGTATCGTCACTTACCTCAATGAAGATAATATCCTGTATGTTATAGGCTTCTTCTTTACCCTTCTTATTCTGATCGCCCTAAGTGCCAAGGCATGGGATATTCTCAAATTCTGTCTCGAGCTACTAAATAGTATCAGAAAGGGAAAAATAACGGCCTTTCAGGCAGTTATTTACATGATCTTAACGTTCTTGGCACTCGCCATTACCTACAGTATGAATTATTTAGACAAGCCCACCTCTTTCGGACTATTTGCCGGATTTTTTATCGTAGCCGGTTTGTTGATATGGCGACAAAAAACCCCAAAAAAACAGTTCTTCAAACTCCAGCAAATGCTTCCTACTTCTAAAATAGGCTCAATGGCGATGGGCTTAGTGGAAGTGCAAGGCAAAGCGATTGCTGAAAAACAACAATTGCGCACCGCTCCACTGAGTAAAAGAAAATGTATTGCTTACCACTATACCGTACATCAAGAAACTAAAGATTCCGAAAGGAAAAAATACTACAAAACAATCAATGATGAAACCAAATGCGCGCCTTTCAAAATTCAGGATGAGACAGGTTCAGCTTCTGTGATTACTGACGATCTGTCACTGATTTCCCTGCCCCCTACATGCAAATATGAAAAAGGAAATATGCGTTATGTCGAGCGGGCAATCTTCAACCATGACACCATTATGTTAATTGGCTCAGCCGCTGAAAAAGATAATCAGGTCGTGATCCAGAGAGACATCGAAAACGATATTTTGGCAGTATCCCCAATCGAATCGATTAAACACTGGAATAAATATCATCCACTGAAAAAATCGGCCTTAACGTTTATCGTAATAGCTGTATTTCTGAGTGCAATTGTGCTGACCATTCCATACGAATATAACGGGCAAACACTGACACTCATGTTTAATCAATCTCCTTTACTCAGTTGGCTGTTTTAACAGGGGAAATCAATGAATCATTTTATGATCGCCGCTTTTATCATTATTATCTTGTTGGTTTTGTTGTTCTATTATTTGGCCGATACCTACAATAAGGTTATCACGCTGAAAAATTACACCGAGAAAGCCTTTGCCAATATTGATGTATTGCTAAAACAACGGGCAGATGAAATTCCTGAATTATTAAGGATTGCTGAACAAGCTATGTCACATCAAAAAGCACTGCTCTTGGAACTTGCCGAGTTACGAGAACGCTACTTTTCCAGTTCTGATGCTAATCAAAAGATAGGAATTAACAATGAAATCACCAATGTTTTGCAGAGCATAAGGGTATTAGCAGAAAACTATCCTAAATTACAAGCGCCAAACAGTCTGCATAAATTGCAAAAACGCATGACTTTACTGGAAAATAAAATTGCTGATCGCTGTGATTTTTTTAATGAGAGTGTCGCTCTCTATAATATTGGCATCCAAACTTTCCCTAACCTGATATTCGCTAAAATATTAGGTTATCAACCACGCACTATGCTTGATATCAAAGCTGGCAGTGAATAAGGAAATATCATGCTAACTATCCCTTTTGATCTATTTGGTTTTGCCGATATGATGGAAAAAAAACCTGAATACGTCATTGCCATATCAACCTTTGGCTTGTTTATTCCTTTCTTCATATTTGCTATATTGCAGAAAATTCCTCCATTAAGGACTTTCTCCAATATTATCCTGGGAACTATTGGATTGTCATTGTTTCCAAATTTAATCGTATCGATGTGTCTATTTGTTCTGAATATCAAAGGAATACACTTGTTCTTTATCTGCGTAATCATTATGTTAAGTTGTTTTTTCTTCATTCTGCTGAATTATCATCAGTTGGCAGATTACATTAACTCGCCTTTATCTGGACATGATCCGGAAATAATCGGTAGAAAACAGAGTAAAAAAAGAAGGAAAAAGTAAATTAGATAGCCCATCAGCAAAAGAGAAACTGGCTGTGATGATGATGTTCAGTTTTCAATTATTATCGTCGACTCAGTCTGACATGATTAATATACGTGTTTCTTCTGGACGAATATTAACATTAAAATTAGAACCTAAAAATTTAACACATTAAAAACTTTGTTTTTTAATTTATTATTTTATTTACATTGAGGTGTATTGAAATGAATAGAAGAGAATTTGAAATGGCATTTACTGATGGCTCTCTTGTTGTTGAAAATGGAACGTTAAAGCCTTTAAGCATGAGCAAAGAAATCAGACGAAAACAATATGCTGAACTTGAAAAAAAATTAAGTGATAATGAAGAGCTTTATGTTTTATTAACATTTGAAGAAGCTGTTAATATAGTAAAAAATATGTGTGGTCCGAACCCAAATTCATCATGGAAAGAAGCTGGTTTTTTATGTTCAGATTTTGTTACATCCTTCACAGGAAATATCATTGATGCCTATGGTTTTGCTCAATTGGCAAATGAACTCCGCAATAATTTTGGTGTAAGAGTGACTGAATATGTTGATAGGTTTGGTAATAGAAGTATAAGATTAACAGGTCGAACGGGTGTTAGAAGATTCTTGACTGCTGCAAAATATACTGTGGGTAACTGGAAAATGATCGATATGGGAATAGGGACGCAAGGGATGCAACATGCTGTCATTGATGGAGCTAGGAGAGTTATTTTTGTTGGCGCTGCTTATAGACTATTAGAATTAGCGTTTAGAGACGAATATGATCTTTATAATTTTCTTGGAAATATAACTATGGATGTAGCAAAAACAGCCGTTGGAGTTTTGGCAGGCATGGTAGTTACAGCTGCTGCTGGAATGATTTTAGCTGCTGGTACTTATGCCCTTGCTGTCGCTGCCGTAGCTGTTGGGGTTGGTCTTGCGGTTAGTTATCTATTATATTACCTTGATGATAAATATGAGCTAAGTAAAGCTCTGATAGACCACATGCGGAAATTAGATCAAATGACAAAAGCTCATCCACGTCCTTGTATTCAGCCATTTGGTTACCCTTGTGAGGAAATAAAATTAAAATAGTGATTTTACTTTAATAGATTTTTAATTTAATGGCAAAGAGGTTGGTATGGATAATAAAAAAAGAATTTTTGTTATAATAAGTTCGCTGTCTATTGTTTTAATAATTACTTTTGTTTCCTATCTTATTTTTGATGATATTTTATCCATTGTTTATATGAAGAAAGAAATAACTTTTTCTTGGAGATCTATTGCTATTTTGTCCGTATTTCCTCTTTGTTTTTATATGTTTTCATGCGTTTTTTATTATAGTGTTACATTAAAAAAAATGAAGCTTAATGCTAATCTAGTTAAGATCCTTACTATCAACTTTTTTGTTTTTTTATTTTTAAGTTTTCCTTTTTCTTGGTACTTAGATTCAAAGCTGAGGGAGGAGGGATATGTTGTTTGCCAGAAATTATCAGTTGGCTCACCAAATAAGTATGTAAAAGATCCAAACTTATGTCGCTAAGCATATATATACTATATATGCTTAGTTATATTATTTTTAGTAAACCCGGTCTTCCCATATACTATATGCGGAAGTTCCTGCTGTTACATGGTTCCATGATATGGATTTATAATTTAGCATTATTTTTTCATATGGCATCTTATCATGATCATTTATAGAATGTGGGTAGACACAGGAAATATCAGAAATTGTTGCTTCCGTGATCTTGACTTCATAAAAAAGTTCCAGTTGCCCAACCTGACTGGTTCTATAAAAAATAAATTTACCATCCAGTGATTCATTGGCATCTATCGCCATTGCTAATAATGGCGATGATTTATCGATAGGTTTGATAAATTGTATAGGGCTGTGGCTAACATTTTGTTGACGGGATAGAGAGTGATTTAAACTGAGTATTTGAATTTGGTCTTCGTGTCCTTTTTGATATCGGTTCCCTATCGAATCAAGCGTTGAACATCCCGCAGATATTAATCCTTGTTTCTTACCGTTTAAGGTTAAGTAGATCATGTATGACATACAGAGTTCCGTCCTAGTTTGGATTTAAATAATATGGGCTTAATGTTTAAGCCAGGGAGGAATACGTTAACATATTAAAAAAAATAGTGATGGGATCGTCAAGGCAAAAAAGATTTGCTTAAGATTCTTTTTGTTGCAAGGGCTGGTCAATTTTTCCCTTCAGCCAGTCATGGTGAAGCATCAAATCAAACCAGTTACTGCATAAGCTTACTTCTTACCCACGACAGAATGAACTGGCAACAGCCCTTCGTGAAGTAGAACAAGTAGAAAGAACCCTATGGATACTTGATGATGAAATGCAGAGACGGGCACAGGTTGGTCTTAATAAGGGTGAATCCCATCATGCGTTAAAAGAGGCATTTCGCATTGGCCGCCAGGGTAAAATTCATGATCGTAGGGGTATGAAGCCCAACTGTACTGTAATATACGTTAAGTATATTCTTTGAGCTATTCTGGTGAGTAAATAAAACGAGGTTTTATTTACTCCTGTCTTGAAGTGTACTCTCAATGCAGTTTCCAGAACATACTCAGTAAAGAAACCCGGTTAACCAATTAACATAACGATATCTGGTAACCTCACGATTTTTTTTACAAAAAAATCAAATAATTAAAATCTAAACGTATGTTTTCGTACGATTGGGTTTCAAATCCCTTAGCCGTATATTAAAAAGTTACTCCCAACGTAATGCCATATCATCTACTGGTTGCCCTATGATTTCTTTATCCTTTTTATAATCGTGCGGAACATACCAATTTGGGCTACGTCCTTGACGAGGAAGACCAAATTCACTACGTTGTACATACCCCGATCGCAACGCACCAAAAATATGCTCATTAGACAATATCTCACCCGATTGTGCATGTGCTGTTACAACCGTGGCATGGCGACGATCCATCTCGTTTAACAAGCGACATATATATTCTGCTGAGAGATCAACTTTTAATGTCCAGGCGTTATTGATATAACCAAACAAATAGGCGAAATTAGGGATATCCTGTATCAACGTCCCCTTATAGAACATTAGGTTATTGCTTTGCTGTTGTTGTCCATCAATTGAAAGCTCAATTCCACCCATCAGTTGTAATTGCAACCCTGTCGCTGTCACTATGATATCTGCGGGAAGTTCCTTACCAGATTGCAACAAGATCCCGTTTTCAGTAATGCGTTCAATCTGGTCGGTAACGATAGACGCTTTACCTTCCCTCAATACCTTAAATAGATTGCTGTCGGGAACAAAACACAACCGTTCATCCCATGGCATATACTTTGGCGTAAGGTGTTTCATGTCAAAATCAGGGCCGACTTTTCTGCGAGCTAAACCCAGTAAAAACGATTTCAATAGCTTAGGAGAATATCGGCTTATCCTATACAACGAACTGAAAAAGAAGATATTACGACTTCTGCTCAACGCGTAAATCCAACGTTGCGGAATAATCCCTTTTAAAAGCTCAGCGAGCTTATCCCTTCCCGGTATTGAAAAAATGTAGCTTGGGGAGCGCTGAAGCATGGTGATGTGTTCAGTATCATTAGCCATTGATGGAAGTAAAGTGACAGCAGTTGCGCCGCTCCCAATCACAACAACCCGCTTTCCTTTGTAATCTAATGTTTCAGGCCAATGTTGGGGGTGAATGACCGGACCTTTGAAATCTTCAAGACCGGGAAATTTGGGTAAATAAGGATCATCATAGTTATAGTAACCTGTCGCACCGACAAGAAAATGACAGGTAAATTGCCGAGTTTCCCCACTGGTTTCGTCAATCGCGATAATAGTCCATTGGCGAGTTTCATTTGACCAATCAGTTTGGGTGATCTTTAATCCAAACTGGATTTTCTTATCAACTCCATACTCTTCCGCTGCTGAACGGAGATAGCGCCTGATTGAAGGTGCATCTGCAAAAATACTGGTATCTTCCCAAGGACGAAATTTATAGCCATAGCTCATCATATCGGAATCTGTGCGAATACCGGGATAGCGAAATAGATCCCAGGTTCCACCTATATTATGGCGACGTTCTAAGATCCCCACTTTCTTGTTAGGACACTCTCTTGCCAGATGACATGCCATACCAATGCCAGAAACTCCAGCTCCCATAATCAAAACATCATAATGGTTATTCATGTTACCCCTCCTGCAAAAAGAACTTCTAATCAGATAAGTCGCTTTCTGTTCAATATGTCATGTTATTTTTTATTTGCAGGAACAACCATTTGCATTTATGTGGGGGGAGTATCACAGTTATGTACTCTTCTCTACCGACATCGCAGTAATATTCGGCTTTTTCGTATTAATACTTTCCTTATTGCTCTGGTTGATCGATTAACCCCATCATCAACAGCCGATGTGTCGCCAATAAGTCATATAATCGGTGACTACGCCAATCCGTTAATTTCTCATAAGTTAATATGACATTGCGTACTTCCTGAATATTCTTTGCAGGGGCCAATACACGTTTACCATCCATAATTGCTGTGAATTGTTCAATCGATAAACTATTATGCTCAATAGCCAATGACGCTTGTATTGTGCGCATCCGGTTTTCTTTACGCAACAAGGGTGAAATTATCTCGCTTTGTACTGACCAGCGGCCCAACTTTAAAGTGAGATTACTGCAATGTTATGTGAACCTAGTTATGTGAACCTAAATTTATAGCGATCTAACCATGAGTGAATATCAATATTATCATTTTGAACGACTTGATGGCGTGCTGTCAGCGAAACAAAAAGCCGAACTGAGAACTATCTCCAGCCGAGCCGAAATAAGTTCAAGTCATTTTACTGTTCATTATAACTACAGTGACTTAAAGGCTGAACCCTCTGAATTAATGGCTCAGTATTTTGATGTGGGGATCTATTATGCAGATTGGGGGCAAGTTATTTGCTACCTGAAAGTGCCACCAGATGCTATCCCTTCGGTATTTATGCGCATTGATGATGGGGAATCTGTGATCTGCGAGAAAGGGAAAAACTATCTGTTATTCACCTTTTCCGTGGACGAAAATGATTATTATATGGACGATGACGATGCAAAAGATTATTTAGATCATTTGGTTGAGTTACGTTCTGAGCTAATGGGAGGAGATTATCGCCTGTTATATCTGCCCTGGCTGAAACGTGCAGTTAATGGTGATGAAACGTTAGGTAACCTGCCCCTGATTAATTTCAATTTTAAACAATTATCCGAAGCTCAATCTGCCTTTGCAGAATTATTCGGTATCCCACCAGAAGCGTACAATGCCTTGGATATGTTACTTAAATCATCGCAGTCACATACCACAAAAGTTGGACATCTGGCCGCAGCAGAGCAAATTAACAGGCTATCTGAATCAGATAAGGATTTGCTACTGAAATCTTTATTTGAGCACGGGCAGCTCACTGCAAATCAGGCTCGTGCGTTGGTTTATAAGCCGTTAACCAGCAATGATTATAAATACTGGCTGAGTCCTTCTTCACTTAATACCTATTGGCAAGCTGCGAACGAGGAAGTCACTCGCGAACGTTTACTGGCTGAAGAACAAAGACTCGAACAAGAGCGGCTTGCAACACTCAAGCGGCTCAATGCTGTCTTTTCCTCAAGAGAGGTTCACTGGGAAAATGCGAAGAAATACAGTGAGCAAGGCCATGCCAGCGCTTATGATAAAGCGGCCAGAGAAATGAACGATCTGTACGATGCTTATCGCGTTAATAACGCACTGGCAGAATTTGTTCCACTCTATCGGATATTTGCCAAGCATATAGAAAGAAGGAGATCACTGGTTCAACGATTGGAATCACTCAATCAGGAAATCGGTAAATATCAAGGTAGTATTTGATCTTATCAGTAAAGGGACGGCACACTAAAACCAATCGCCGGAGAAAAACCAGCACCTTATCAGTATCTAGAAGGCACTATTGCTAGTGCCTTGGCGCCATTAAGATTAAAAATGAGCACTGAACGTATCAAAGTTATCGGCTTTGACAAATTTTGCAGCGTTGGGCATCTCTTTGCCACCTTTGTCTTTGCTTAGCGCATTGAAATGCTCAACACCACACTTGATCTTAGCCTGTTCAGCCTCACGCAGATCATCTGAAAATATACTTGATTTCGTTTCAACCACGAAGTAAAGCTGCTCCCCGGTTCCATCATCTTTGTCAACTAATACCGCCCAGTCAGGATTGTAACTTCCCAGCGGGGTATCAATCTTGAACCAAGATGGCAGCTTGGAATAAATCTTCACTTCTTCAGCTCTTTCTAGCTTTTCGGCGAAGTTAAACTCAGTATCTGAATCGCAAATAATGTAGTCATATACCGACTTTTCAGCTTTCACCATATCTTTGAGGTAGCCAGTCAGTTCTTCTTCTTGGAAAAGCTCTTGGGCATAGTATGCTTCGTCACCAAGACGGTGGTATTTAACACCATTTACAATGACAATACGCATTTGTTTACGGATAGCTTCACCAACTAACTCGATAAAACGCTGAGGGTTGTTTTTGAAGGCTTCCAGTTTATCGCCCAAACCCAGCAGAACATCGATAATTGTCTGACGGGTCAGATTGGTCTGATCGGTCAGATAAGTCACGATATCTGGCAACTGGAAGTTACGATTGCGGTAATACTGGATTTTTGTTTTCTCATCATAGGCTTCCAGTTCAGCTTCAGTAACCGCAACCTTAACTTTGGTGTACTGAAATTTGGCACTGGCTACCACCACGTTTTCTCTAATTTCCTTGATACAGTTTTCAACCAGTTCGTTGATATTAAAGTTAACACGATAAGTCGTTTTGTATTTAATGCGCCCCCAAAGAGCTTTAAAAGCTTCACCAAGTACAACCTGCTTACCATTTGTATCTTCACACAAAGCTACAGAGCGCTTCTCTTCGTGTTTTTTCACGTTCAAGCCTTTTGCCAGCTTCTTCAATGTGGCAACGATGGTATTAGTATGCTCAGCGACACTGGAAGGAAGACTCACCTCGTTGTTATTGATGGCAATTTTCAGCGCATTCTGAATCTTACCTTTGCCATCGATATAACCTTGAGACAGAAGGTGTTGGAAGATATCTTCTGACTTCCTCGCTCCCAAGAAGGCTTTCTGATCCAGTCCGCCAGAAACAATAATGTTGGCAAATTGGTGAGACTCGACCGTACCAAATTTAATGCCTTCTTCCGCTTCAATCTCTTTTTGCAGTTCAGAAACAAAGTATTCATAAGATTCATTTGCCATAACGGTCAGCGTATTTACCTCAAAACCGTAAGGCACGCGCTCACCCGATTGATCAATGGCTAAGCGTAGGCCACGACCGATTTCCTGTCGTTTTTTAGTGATTGAGTTGGTTTCATTCAACGTACAGATCTGGAAAACATTCGGGTTGTCCCAGCCTTCTTTCAGTGCTGAGTGTGAAAAGATAAAACGCAGCTTCTCATCCATAGATAGAAGCTTTTCTTTGTCTTTCATGATCAGATTATAGGCCGACTCATCGGCCGCGGTTTTCCCTCCTTCGCCTTTAGATGATAGCTTCGAGTCAGCGAACTGAGGGTTGCCAGAGGCATCTTTTTTCTTGTCCTGAGCAAAGTAGCCATCATGCACCGCTTGAATGAGTTCTCGCAATGCGACTGCGTTGATGGTGTATTTATCACCATCATGATCCCAGATCCTCGGGTACAACACGCGATATTTAAGCTTACTAACCTGCTTGGCAAACTCTTCTTCAAACCACTTGGCAAACTTACCCTGGACAGGAACGCCATCTTTAGAGTAGCCGCGGTAGTTGGCAACCTTATCGATAAAGAACAGACTCAGCACCTTAATCCCTTTCTGGCTTAGAATTTTCGGGTGGTCGAGCCTGTCATAACCCGTTGTTACCTTGTGGTAGAACTTCAGCTCTTTTTCCAGATGCTCTTCGATAGTTTTGGCTATTTGAAGGCGCTTAAAAGCCTCTGAATCCACTTCACCAATGGCTTGCCCAAGGCGCACAATTTCATCGCGACTGGTAAAATCAATATATTCATTACCTTCTTCGCAATAAATATCGTTTACGACATAGCCTTCATAAACACTACGCCCACCCGAAAGTTCGAATAAGTCATTGACCTGACCATCTTTGATGGTTATTACCTTACGGGGTTGCAGCTTGCCTGTGCGCGTTTGAGCGTCAATTTCAATCTTGGCAGAAATGGGAGACTTCTTATTATCAACACTCACTAGCTTAATGTAGGCCTGGTTGTGCCCGTCTTTAACATCCAGAGAAGCAACCTCAATTTGCTTAACCAGTTTGCGTTCATAGGCATCAATAGAGTCAAGCTTATACAGCAGGTGCGGCGCTTCCTTCAACGTGGCTGAATAACGAAATGTACACAGCGGTTTTAAGCTGTTAATCGCGTCTTTTCGGTTTGCCGTTGATACAACTGACTGTGGTTCATCAATAATAACGACAGGACGAGTAGCCTGAATAAATTCAATAGGCTTCATCCCGTTCAATCTGTCATCTGTACGGTGAATCAGATTAGCCGTAGTTTCCTTCGTCGGATCGGTGAATGACTTACTGAACGCATCAATATTGATCACCATGATTTGAATATAATCATTGGTGGCAAAGTTACGAACCTGTTCGCGCTTTGATGAGTCATAGACGAAATAGTCATACTGGACGTTTTTGTACTGCTCACGGAAATGTTGCTCAGTGATTTGCAGTGATTTATAGACACCTTCTTTAATCGCAATGGATGGCACCACGATGATGAACTTTGTCAGTCCATGACGCTGATTTAGCTCAAAGATAGAACGCAGGTACACATAGGTTTTACCTGTACCTGTTTCCATCTCAACACTGAAATCTAGTCTTGGCAGTTCTTGTTTTACGTTTTCAACCTGTGGCAATCCATTCTTTAACTGAACATTACGTGTGTTGGCATAAATCTCATCAGGCAATAAGGTAAGAGCATTTCCGACACCGAGGTCGTTATTTTTACCAAAGATATTTAATTGCTGATTCGCCAACATATGATCAGTGACAGTGAAATTAGATTGAAATATTTCCTGCCCTGCAAACACACCTAAAACGGCTTCAATCGCATCTATTTGGTGTGATAAGTCCGATCTAAATTGAATCTTCATCATCACCACCTTAAATGCTTTTTACATCGTCGATACCATACTGCTTCAGGATCTGAATCGCGTTGGTCTTCACTACGCTGTCTGCAAATCCTTGGTCTTTAAAAACGACTTGAGTATTTTCTGGATTGAGTTTTTCTTTTAGTTTGGCGATACCCTCAACCACCTGTTCAGTGATGCCATCATCCAGGCATACTATTAAGGCACCTGTGCCAACAATAAAGATTTTTTTGCCTTCTACGGTTGCTTCTTCAACACGGGTGGTTAATTCAATACCGTATTTAAGTAGGATTTCATAAAGAATATCTTCTACCGAGCGATCATCTTTAATTGATTTTAATGCGAGTTTAAGTGCTGGCTCCAAATTATCGAAGTTAACATCCCAAGAACGGATATTAGTTTCATCAAGCTTAAATATTTTAAATCCATCTACTTGAGATTCAGTTTTGTATTTTTCAATACTCATTCTAATTCTTTGTTTTCCCAATTCTGTTAAGCTAAGCGGCTTACCGAGTTCATTTAAGTAATCCATTGACTCTTTTATTTGCTTTTTCATATCAGCATTGGCTAATTTGTAAGTGTCCTCTAAATTTTCTGGTAATTGAACTAATATGTAATTTAATTTAACATTGTTATTTTTACTTGCTATCATTGTCGCTTCACCAGTCGTTGCTGAACCAGCGAAGAAGTCCAAAACGATATCTCCATCATTAAGACATTTTAAAGAGCTAATCAGTTCAGTCACTAGTTTTAATGGTTTTTTCCCATTTTTGTAAGGAACTCCACCTTCATTATCAAGCCCTGTGGTTTTAATATGAGCCCAAAAATCACCAGGATGAACAAATAGGTTATCAGAGGCAAATATTAATTGTAGCCTAGGGTCTCGACTAGTTTCTGGATATGTGCCGCGTACAAGGTATACTAATCCCTGAGCTGACTTAACAGAAAAAACACCACTTATTTTTTTGTTTTTCTTCTTTTCTTCGCTTAGTTTGTAAACACTACTAGATTTGACGCACTGACATATTCTCCAGCTATTATCAAAAAGCCATTCATTCTTTTTGGAAACTGGTCCTTTATATACTTCAGACAAAGGCTTTAAAGTTATGCTTGATAAAATTTCATCTAGTTTTTTTAACTGATCATCACTAAGATATTCCGAATCTTTTATAGAGTCATAAAAGTCTCTATTCTCCCTACTAAAATTATCCAAATATATATTATACTCCGAGTCCCACTTGGGTTTCTTTATTGGTGTAAATTTAATATTATTGATACCACTCGGTTTTATAGCAATTATATATTCTTTTAATTTTGGAATAATTCCTAGTTTTTTGACGCTAGCCATTTTTAGTCCGCTAGCTTCACTCATTTTAACCGCAATGATTTTAACGGCATCGTATCCAAATATTTCCTCACAAACCTTCACTAAATTAAAGACTTCATTATCATCTATAGATATATATATCATTCCTTCTGGGTGAAGTAAGTTTTTAGCAACGAGCAGCCGTGGAAATATCATATTCAGCCAGCTTGAGTGATACCTGCCAGAGGTTTCTCTATTAGTTGAATTCAATTGACCATTGATATTAATTTGCCCAGTTACCTCTAAATAATTCCTCATATTATCATGATAATTATCTTTATAAACAAAATCGATACCAGTATTATATGGCGGATCGATATAGATCATCTTTACCTTTTTATGGTAAGACTTCTGTAATATTTTAAGGACTTCAAGGTTATCACCTTCAATAAAAAGGTTCTCTGTGGTATCCCAATTCACACTTTCTTCTTTACAAGGGCGTAGGGTTCCTGTCGAAGGTGTTTGCGCAATCAAGCGTGATTGCGCCTTACCATGCCATGTAAAGTTGTAGCGTTCGTCACTATCGTCAATCTCCTCACCAAGCACCGCTTTCAAAGCATAAAAGTCAATTTTTCCTTCAAAAAATACCTCAGGGAAAAGCTGTTTAAGTTGATCGATATTTTCTTGAGTGATATCCGCACTCTTGGACTCAGGGTAGTTCAGGGTGATCTTTTCAATTGTCATCAGAGGAATTCCATTTATTACCAACTGAGCAAAACTCATGCCCGTGGTTCATATTCTTCGTTAAACAGTTAAATCATTGCCTTAATCACAGCAACTTACTGTTTAAGCGTAGTAAAGAATTCCTGATACATCACAATAAATACTGACACGCTTATAACATAAAAATGAAATGTGAAACTAAAACCATCGGATCGCCAACATTCCGCCGAATTGAAAACAGCGTCTATCTCGACGCTACGAGCCCAATAAAAATCAACCGAAGAAATGATAAATACGGGGAATGAATAAAAAAATTGCCGAATTTCATGAGCTCTGTTAAGGCGGGAAGAAAAGTTCACACAAATGTATTCAACCATGATTTCATTTAGTCGCTTTTCCATCTTTGTTCTTTCTCATCAAAGCACATAAAGCAAGTGTTGGAGATGCGGGTTCAGCAATCAGTACATTCAAGGTACGCCAGTTTTCTTCATCTAACTCACGACGTTTTTGGTTTTCCAGAACTTCTTCAGCTCGTTCAAAAGCCGCATTCAAGATAAAAGCACTTAAATCAACACCGGCAACCTGCGCGGCCTGACGTAAGATTCTTTTAGTTCGGTGCGGGTTTTTAACTCTACACGGGCATTTTTAGCCTCTTTGTGAGGTTTTTTTACCGATATTGCTGCCATATGGATTACTCCAGTTTTACTCATTAGGTAGAATTGTTAGTCTGCTATCGTTTGTTTATTTATTGTACTGACCGAGAATAGCATTTGGTGGGGGAACAAGCAATTATGTACGGCTGTAAGCCGTACATATAGGATAGAAACAACATGAGATCGTTCGATTAAATGTTTTTATTCTTAACTGAATTAAAAATCCGGTTAGCTTACGCATAACCGGATTTAGAAAGTTTAAAGCTTTTTACACCAAAATAGGTGGCTCTTACTCCACCGTCACCGATTTCGCCAAATTCCTCGGCTGATCCACATCCGTCCCTTTGATCAAAGCAACGTGGTAAGACAACAATTGCAGTGGCACGGTATAGAAGATCGGTGCGATCAACTCTTCTACGTGTGGCAGGGAGATGATCTTCATGTTTTCGCTGTTGGTGAAACCCGCATCCTGATCAGCGAAGACGTACAGCAATCCACCACGGGCGCGGACTTCTTCAATGTTGGATTTCAGTTTTTCCAGCAGTTCGTTGTTTGGTGCAACAATAATGACCGGCATATCCGCATCAATCAATGCCAATGGGCCATGTTTCAGTTCACCCGCCGCGTAAGCTTCTGCGTGAATGTAAGAGATCTCTTTCAGTTTCAGCGCACCTTCAACCGCGATCGGGTATTGATCGCCACGGCCAAGGAACAGTGCGTGATGTTTTTCAGAGAAATCTTCCGCCAGTGATTCGATCAGCTTGTCTTTTGACAACATGCTTTCAATACGACTTGGCAGCGCATGCAGGGCGTGGACAACATCTTGCTCCAATGTTGCTCCTGCACCTTTCAAACGTCCCATATAAGCCACCAGCATCAACAATACAGTTAACTGCGTGGTAAAGGCTTTGGTGGATGCTACGCCGATTTCTGCTCCCGCTTTGGTCATCAGGGCAAAGTCAGATTCGCGTACCAGAGAGGAACCAGCCACGTTACAGATAGTCAGTGAAGTCAAATAACCCAACTCTTTGGATAAACGCAGCGCAGCCAAGGTATCCGCCGTTTCGCCAGATTGGGACAGGGTGATCAGCAGGCTTCCTTTACGACGAGCAGGTTTGCGGTAACGGAATTCAGAGGCAATTTCCACATCACACGGGATACCCGCCAGTGATTCAAACCAGTAGCGTGAAACCATTCCCGCATTGTAGGAAGTGCCGCAGGCAACGATCTGGATATGTTCAACCTGAGACAGTAATTCTGCCGCATTGGCACCCAGTTCTGACAGATTTACCTGACCGTTGCTCAAACGGCCTTCCAATGTGCTCTTGATAGCCATTGGCTGTTCGTAAATCTCTTTCTGCATGTAGTGACGGTATACACCTTTGTCACCCGCATCATACTGAACGTTGGATTCAATCTGCTCGCGCTCCACCGCTTCGCCCTGTACATCAAAGATACGAACGGTACGGCGGGTGATTTCTGCAATGTCACCTTCTTCCAGATAGATAAAGCGACGAGTCACTGGCAGTAATGCCAGTTGGTCAGATGCAAGGAAATTTTCCCCAACACCCAAACCAATTACTAATGGGCTGCCAGAACGTGCTGCTACCAGTACATCTGGATGACGGCTATCCATAATCACGGTGCCATAAGCGCCACGCAATTGTGGGATCACACGCTGAACCACTTCCAGCAATGAGCCGCCTTGCTGTTGTTCCCAATGAACAAGATGGGCGATAGTTTCTGTATCTGTATCAGAAGAGAAGATGTAACCACGCGCTTTTAACTCTTCGCGCAGTTCTTCGTGGTTTTCAATAATGCCGTTATGCACAACCGCAATATGTTCAGAAAGATGAGGATGGGCATTGCGTTCGTTTGGTTCACCGTGAGTCGCCCAACGAGTATGAGCAATCCCTGTGCCACCGATGACTGGCTGTTTATCTGCTTCATCAGCCAACATTTGTACTTTACCCGCTTCACGCAGGCGGGTCATACGGTTTTCACTGTCAACGACAGCCATACCCGCAGAGTCATAACCTCGGTACTCCAGGCGACGAAGACCTTCGATCAGAATCTCTGCAATATCTCGTTGTGCTACTGCACCAACAATTCCACACATGTTGTTTTATTCCTAAGAACAGGGCAAATAAAGCCCTTTTTATGTCGCCAGCCTGATTGTGTTTCGGCTATTGCCGTCCCCGAGCTTTGTAGAGATGGGGATTATTATTATGGATATATCTTTATTTATTTTTTCTTAACAGGACGTTGCCAGTTCTGAATATGGGTTTGCTTCACGCGACTGATAACCAATTCGTTCTCAGCAACGTTTTTTGTTACTGTGGTTCCTGCACCAATAGTTGCGCCTTTCGCTACCGTAACAGGTGCAACAAGCTGGGTATCAGAACCAACAAATACATCATCGCCAATGATGGTTTTAAATTTATTGGCGCCATCATAGTTGCAAGTAATCGTTCCCGCACCAATATTCACATTATTACCAATTTCAGAATCGCCAAGGTAAGTCAGGTGACCCGCCTTGGAACCTTTGCCAAGAGAGGATTTTTTCATTTCGACGAAATTGCCAACATGCGCTTTTTCTGCCAGTTTAGAACCGGGACGTAAGCGGGCAAAAGGCCCAACGGTGCACTCAGCAGCAAGTTCAGAATCTTCAATTACGGTATAAGGGCTAATGACCGCGCCATCACCAATAACGCAATTTTTCAGGATACAACCAGAACCGATATGAACATTATTTCCCAGTGTGACATGGCCCTCAATAATCACATTGGTATCAATCACTACATCGCGACCGTGTTCCAATGTTCCACGCAAATCAAAACGGGCAGGATCTAATAACATGACACCCGCCAGCAATAATTTTTCGGCTTGTTCAGACTGGTAAATACGCTCCAGTGCGGAAAGTTGAAGGCGGTTATTGACCCCTTCCATTTCACTCAAACGGCTTGGGTGTACTGCCTTTATTTGGCGACCTTCTTTGTGTGCGATCGCAATAACATCGGTAAGGTAATATTCGCCCTGTGCGTTGTTGTTTTCCAACTTGGATAGCCAACGTTTCAAATCACCGCCATTTGCCACCAAAATACCGGTGTTAATTTCGTTGATTTTACGCTGTTCTTCCGTCGCATCTTTCTGTTCGATAATGCCCGTTACTTCGCCATTTTCGCGGATAATCCGGCCATATCCGGTTGGGTTATCCAAAATAGCCGTTAATAAACCAATACCACCTTCTGGTTTAACGTCGATCAAACGCTCTAAAGTATCTTTCGCGATCAAAGGGACATCACCATAAAGGATCAGAATATCTTCACCATCTGAAAAATGCGGGGCGGCCTGCTGCATGGCATGACCAGTACCAAGCTGTTCAGCTTGCAGTACCCAGTTTAAATGTTGGTTGGAGAGTGTTTGTTTCATCAGGTCACCACCATGTCCATAAACCAGATGAACATTTTGTGTGCCTAATTCCATTGCGGTATCAATGACATGCTGAACCATCGGTTTACCAGCCAGCAAGTGCAGAACTTTAGGAAGATCAGAATACATGCGCGTTCCTTTACCTGCGGCAAGGATCACAACACTTTTTGCACTGATACTGTTTTCACTGGCACAGTTTTCACTAATAGACATAAGAAACCTAACAATTCCAATTTTAAGTATGAAAGTAAACCTGTTTACGAAATAAATTGCTACATATTTCGCAATGCAAAAAAGCCAGTTAGCTTTCACTAACTGGCTTTTTATCTCACTGCCTATACCCGTTATCTTTCAAGTTGCAGCTCAGTTGAGCGCAATTCAAAATCTATTGGGTATTTATTACATCATTTTTTTTGTCAATTCGATAACGCGAAGTTTCGCGATCGCTTTCGACAATTCAGCAGATGCCTGAGCATAATCAACATCGCCGTGAGAATTACGGATATGTTCTTCTGCCTTGCGCTTGGCTTCAAGCACTTTAGCTTCGTCCAAATCCTTACCACGGATCGCTGTATCAGCCAGTACGATAACGCAGTTTGGCTGCACTTCAAGAATTCCACCTGACAGGTAGATAAATTCTTCTTCACCAAACTGCTTAACAATACGTATCATGCCCGGTTTTATGGCAGTAAGCAGTGGTGTGTGCTGAGGATAGATCCCCAGTTCACCTTCACTGCCTGTCACCTGAATTTTCTGTACCAGTCCTTCAAACATCTGTTTTTCAGCACTGACTACGTTCAGGGAGAACGTCATTGCAGCCATATCAACCTCCCGTCAGCCGTATTAAAGCTTTTTCGCTTTTTCCACAGCTTCGTCGATGGTACCAACCATGTAGAACGCCTGCTCTGGCAGGTGGTCATAATCACCGTTCAGGATACCTTTGAAGCCACGGATGGTGTCTTTCAGAGGAACGAATTTACCTGGTGAGCCGGTGAAGACTTCTGCAACGAAGAATGGCTGAGACAGGAAGCGCTGGATCTTACGGGCACGTGCCACAACCAGTTTGTCATCTTCAGACAGTTCGTCCATACCCAGAATAGCGATGATGTCTTTCAGTTCCTGATAACGTTGCAGGATAGACTGAACGCCACGGGCAACATCATAGTGCTCCTGACCAACAACCAGTGGGTCAAGCTGACGGCTGGTTGAATCCAGTGGGTCAACCGCAGGGTAAATACCCAGAGACGCGATCTGACGGCTCAATACGACAGTTGCATCCAAGTGAGCAAAGGTTGTCGCTGGTGATGGGTCAGTCAAATCATCCGCAGGTACGTAAACCGCCTGTACGGAGGTGATAGAGCCAGTTTTGGTTGAAGTGATACGCTCTTGCAGAGCACCCATCTCTTCCGCCAGTGTTGGCTGATAACCTACCGCAGATGGCATACGACCCAACAGTGCAGATACTTCTGTCCCTGCCAGGGTATAACGGTAAATGTTATCAACGAACAGCAGAACGTCACGGCCTTCATCACGGAATTTTTCCGCCATGGTCAAGCCAGTCAGTGCAACGCGCAGACGGTTTCCTGGTGGCTCATTCATCTGACCGTATACCAGAGATACTTTATCCAGTACGTTTGAATCGGTCATTTCATGATAGAAGTCGTTACCTTCACGGGTACGCTCACCAACACCGGCAAATACGGAGTAACCTGAGTGCTCGATCGCGATATTACGGATCAGCTCCATCATGTTAACGGTTTTACCTACACCCGCACCACCAAACAGACCCACTTTACCACCCTTAGCGAATGGGCAGATCAAGTCCATGACTTTGATACCGGTTTCCAGCAGTTCCTGAGAGTTGGACAGCTCTTCATAGGTTGGTGCTGTACGGTGAATTGACCAGCGCTCTTCTTCGCCGATCTCACCTTTCATGTCAATTGGATCACCCAATACGTTCATGATACGGCCCAGTGTAGCTTTACCCACTGGTACTTCGATTGGGTGCCCTAAATCAGTTACGTCCAAATGACGGCGCAGGCCATCGGAGGTACCCATTGCGATACAACGAACGATACCGCCACCTAACTGCTGCTGAACTTCCAGCACCAATTTTTCTTCACCGTTTTTAACCTCAAGGGCATCGTATACTTTCGGTACGCTGTCCTGAGGGAATTCGACGTCCACTACGGCGCCGATTACCTGGATAATCTTTCCAGTAGCCATCTTGAATCCTCTACGTAATTCGTAAACCTAGCTGTTAAACCGCAGAAGCACCCGAAACGATTTCGGTGAGTTCCTGAGTGATGCTGGCCTGACGAGCCTTGTTGTAAACCAACTGCAACTCTTTGATCAGGTTGCCACCGTTATCGGTCGCGGCTTTCATCGCTACCATTCGTGCGGCCTGTTCACTAGCCAGGTTTTCAACGACGCCCTGATAAACTTGCGATTCTATATAGCGGCGCAGCAGGGTATCCAACAGCGCCTTAGGATCAGGTTCATACAGATAATCCCAGGACTTCTTCTTCAGTGTTTCATCGTCTCCGGCTGGCAGAGGCAATAACTGAGTGATCGTCGGAACCTGAGACATTGTATTCATGAACTTGTTTGTCACTATATACAGTTTATCCAGACGCCCTTCGTCATATGCTTGCATCATGACGTGGACTGGCCCGATCAATTCGGACAATGATGGGTTATCTCCCATCCCTGTTACTTGGGCAACAATGTTGCCGCCAACAGAAGAAAAGAAAGAAACCGCTTTCGATCCAACAAGCGCCAAGTCAACCTGAACGCTTTTATCAGACCAGTCTTTCATTTCTATCAGCAATTTTTTGAACAAGTTAATGTTCAAACCGCCACATAAACCACGGTCAGTCGAAACAACCACATACCCAACACGCTTCACTTCGCGCTCTTCAAGGTATGGATGTTTGTACTCCAGATTACCTAACGCAAGGTGTCCAATCACACTGCGAATGGTCTCTGCATAAGGACGGCTGGCCGCCATGCGATCCTGCGTTTTACGCATTTTGGACGCGGCGACCATTTCCATCGCTTTAGTGATTTTTTGCGTGTTCTGCACACTGGCGATTTTGGTACGTATCTCTTTTGCGCCGGCCATTTCTGCTTCTCCTCATTAACCAGACGGCCCATGTTTTTTATTCATCAACAGAATCAAACAGGGCCGAATAGTGTTACCAGGACTGAGTCGCCTTGAAAGATTCCAACAGAGCTTTCAGCTTAGCTTCAATCTCTCCGTTGTAATCACCGGACTGGTCAATCTCTTTCAGAAGATCAGCATGTTCACGGCTAGCATATGCCAACAGCGCAGCTTCGAAACTGACCACTTTCGCGATTTCGACATCTTCCAGATAGCCACGCTCAGCAGCAAACAGGGACAGAGCCTGTTGTGCAATAGACATCGGCAGATACTGTTTCTGTTTCAACAGTTCAGTGACTTTCTGACCATGATCCAACTGCTTACGTGTTGCATCATCCAGATCAGAAGCAAACTGGGAGAACGCTGCCAGTTCACGGTACTGAGCCAGAGCGGTACGGATACCACCAGACAGTTTCTTGATGATCTTAGTCTGAGCAGCACCACCTACACGGGATACAGAAATCCCTGGGTTAACCGCCGGACGGATACCTGCGTTGAACAGGGAAGATTCAAGGAAGATCTGACCATCAGTAATAGAGATAACGTTTGTTGGTACGAACGCAGAAACGTCACCCGCCTGAGTTTCAATGATTGGCAGTGCAGTCAGAGAACCTGTTTGGCCTTTCACTTCGCCGTTGGTAAATTTTTCAACATATTCAGCGTTAACACGCGCTGCACGCTCCAACAGACGGGAGTGCAGATAGAAAACGTCACCAGGGAATGCTTCACGTCCAGGTGGACGACGCAGCAACAGGGAAATCTGACGGTATGCAACAGCCTGTTTAGACAGGTCATCGTAAACAATCAGTGCATCTTCACCACGATCACGGAAGTATTCACCCATCGCACAACCTGAGTATGGTGCCAAATATTGCAGGGCCGCTGATTCTGAAGCGGACGCAACAACAACGATGGTGTTTTCCAGTGCACCGTGCTCTTCCAGTTTACGAACTACGTTAGCAATGGTAGAGGCTTTCTGACCAATCGCAACATAGATACATTTGATACCAGAATTACGTTGGTTGATGATCGCATCGATAGCCAGAGCAGTTTTACCCGTCTGACGGTCGCCGATTACCAGCTCACGCTGACCACGGCCGATTGGGATCATAGCATCAACAGATTTGTAACCTGTCTGGACAGGCTGGTCAACGGATTGACGATCGATAACGCCCGGCGCAATCACTTCAACAGGTGAGAAGCCATCATGCTCAACAGCGCCTTTACCGTCGATTGGCTCACCCAGTGTGTTAACAACACGACCAAGCAGACCACGACCAACAGGTACTTCCAAAATACGGCCGGTACATTTGACTTTCATGCCTTCGGCTAAGTCAGCATACGGACCCATAACAACCGCACCTACGGAGTCGCGCTCCAGGTTCAGTGCAATTGCGTAACGGTTGCCAGGCAGAGAGATCATTTCACCCTGCATGACATCAGCTAAACCGTGGATACGAATGATACCGTCGTTAACGGAAACAATCGTACCTTCATTGTGAGCTTCGCTCACGACATTGAACTGAGCAATACGCTGTTTGATCAGTTCGCTGATTTCGGTGGAATTCAGTTGCATATGCTCCAGTCCCCTTAAGACTGCAAGACGTCTGTTAAACGATCCAGACGGCCACGAATACTGCCATCGATCACCATGTCACCTGCGCGGATAATCACACCGGCAATAACAGACTTGTCAATTTTGCAATTCAGCTTCACTTTGCGTGACAGACGTTTTTCCATCGCCGCAGAAATTTTAGCCTGCTGCTGCTCATTCAGTTCGGACGCAGAAATCACTTCAACATCGATGGTTGATTCAAGTGACGCACGCAATTGGATAAATTGCTGGAAGACTTCTGGCAGTACCAGCAAGCGACCATTTTCTGCCATTACACGAATAAAGTTCTGAGCATGCGCATCAACCTGCTCACCACAAATGGTGATGAAGGTTTTGGCTAACGTTTCCGGTGCCAATGAACCGGAAAGCAGCTCACCAACCTGCTCATTGCGAGTGACCTCGGCAGTGAACGCCAGCATATTTTGCCAGTGTTCAAGAGATTGGTGTTCTACAGCAAAGTCAAAAGCTGCTTTGGCGTAGGGGCGAGCTACCGTAGCGAATTCAGACATGCCCCTCCCTCCTTACAGTTCAGCGACCAGTTTATCAACGATGTCGCTGTTAGCAGCTTCATCCACGGAACGTTCGATGATTTTCTCGGCACCTGCGATAGCCAGCATCGCAACTTGTTTACGTAACTCTTCACGAGCGCGCTTACGTTCAGCTTCAATTTCAGCATGAGCTTGCGCGACAATTTTGTTACGTTCCAGCTCGGCTTCTGCTTTAGCATCATCAATAATTTGGGCTTTTTGTTTATTAGCCTGCTCGATGATAACTTGTGCATCAGCTTTCGCTTTTTTCAGTTGGTCGGACGCATTGGCTTGCGCTAAGTCCAGGTTCTTTTTGGCACGCTCTGCTGAAGCCAAACCGTCAGCAATCTCTTTCTGACGTTTTTCAATGGCCGCCATGATTGGTGGCCATACATACTTCATGCAGAACAAAACAAACAGGACAAACGCGATGGCCTGGCCGAGGATTGTTGCGTTAATATTCACGGCACAATACCTCTATTTCAATTAATGAATTGGCGTAATTTGTAGTTCTGCTATTTTATTGACCACCAACAGCGAACATCATATACAAGCCCAGGCCCACAGCAATCATCGGGATGGCGTCAACCAGACCCATGACGATAAAGAACTGCGTACGCAGCAGAGGAATCAGATCAGGTTGGCGAGCAGCGCCTTCCAAGAATTTACCCCCGAGGATGCCGATACCGATCGCAGCACCGATAGCCGCCAAACCCATCAGAATAGCGGCAGCTATGTACAGCAGATCCATGTTTATATCCATGACAGTCTCCAGTTTGTTTCAGTTAAAACACGATTAATGATTGATAAAAATTAATGCTCTTCAGATGCCATCGAGAGATAAACAATCGTCAGAACCATGAAAATAAAGGCTTGTAACGTAATAATCAGTATGTGGAAAATCGCCCACGGCAGGCTGAGTAACCACTGTGACCAAAACGGTAAGAGAGCCGCAATAAGAATAAAGATCAATTCGCCAGCATACATATTACCAAACAGTCGCAGACCGAGTGATATAGGTTTAGACAGCAAGCTGACCCCTTCCAAAATTAAGTTAATTGGAATAAACAGTGGATGGTTGAAAGGCTGTAATGTCAGCTCCTTCGCAAAACCACGAATTCCTTTCATCTTAACGCTGTAGAACAGAATGAGGACAAAGACGCCCAGAGCCATCGACAAGGTAACACTGACATCTGCGGTTGGAACAATACGCAGAGCAGGTAAGCCGAAGACATGTTCACCGATCAAAGGAATGAAATCGATTGGCAGTAAATCCAATGCGTTCATCAGTAACACCCAAACAAACACAGTCAAAGCCAGTGGGGCTATCACTTTGCTCTTTCCGTGATACATATCACGAACGGTGTTATCAACGAAACCGATTACCATTTCTACTGCAGTCTGGAATTTACCCGGAACGCCATCAGTAGCGCGAACCGCGACTCTTCTGAATACAAATAGAAACAACATCCCTAATACGATGGAGAAAAAAAGCGAGTCAATGTTCAGTGTCCAGAACGTCGCCTCATAACCACTAGCGTGGGGGTTGACCAACTCAAAAGTACGCAAGTCCAACTGAAGATGCCTCAGGTGGTGGCTTATGTACTCCGAAGTTGAAACTTCTCCTGATGCAGACATGATGCTTTTTACCCTTTTGTTGTTAAAAACGCTAACCGTTCATTACGGCAGGTGCGATGATCTGCACAATCAGCACCGCTAAATAGGCCACACCAAGTGGTGCAAATGCCGCTTTGAACACCCCTAAAGCGACTATCAGCACAGTTATCGTAATGATAACTTTAACCCCTTCGCTAATCGCGAAAAACCATGCAATCCGTACTGGAACACCTTCTTCTTTCGCTTTTTGGAAGCGGCTAAGCAGCATGAAAATGACATTTGGTAGCCAACATGCCAACCCACCTGCAAAAGCAGAAGCGCCCCACTCTATACTTTTGGTACAAAAAGCTACACTGAGAATAACAAAAGTCATTAACTGCAAAAGTAACAGTTTCAGTGCCGTTCTACCGCTGTAAAGGGATACAGACATGACTTTTGTTTTCTCCCTGAGGTACACCATCACATATCAGGTCTTGCTGAATGTTGTATAAAACTGGCTTTGCTTAAGAGTGTCAAGTGACAAAAACGTGCAAATTATACGGGCCGCCAAAATGAATTCAATCCATAAGTAGCGAAAAAGTGAATAATTATTTAAATTTCTAGCTTTGGTGCTAGATTGCTCACAAATACCCTTTAATATTCTGCAACGATTAATGGGATAAACGCGAAATTAAACGTGATACGTATCACACCAAACAAAATCCATCAATTATTTTTATCATTAAATATGTGATCAAAATTTTTTTATTTTTTTACTTAAAATCAATCAATTAATATTATACCTATAAAATTTTATCTGATATATCGATGAAAAAGGTTAAATGTTTATTTTGCTCACTTTCTCTAAATTTTATTTATAAAGAAAATCGATAGCTATCATCAGAAAGAAAAATCATATCAATATAAAAATAACGTTGTTTTTCTGTGAACAACCAGTAAATAAAATTAAAACCATGCAAAGGAATAATTAGTAACGCTAGCAACATCTTAAATGTGGTTAGCATCACTAATTATTTATATTTTTATTGACAAATAACAAAGTTAGTTTGACTTAAGAATAACCAGATGACGCTGTTCATCCAACTCTGCAACCTGAAGAGAAATAGCTTTCTCAAGGACGATCCCTGTGGGCAATTGAGCCAACTCATCTTCCGGTAACACACCTTTCAGAGCGTAAAAACGTCCTTCAAGCGGCTTAGGAAGATGATGGCACCATGAGAGCATGTCTTGCAGAGAAGCAAATGCGCGGCTAATCACACCATCAAAAGGCGGTTCAGGGATAAATTCTTCAACCCGGCTTTGCACAGGTTCGATATTGGCTAAACCTAATTCATGCTGAACCTGACGTAAAAAACGGACGCGTTTTCCCAAACTGTCCAATAAGGTGAAATGGGAGTCTGGTCGCACAATAGCCAGTGGGATGCCCGGCAAGCCAGGCCCTGTTCCCACATCAATAAATCGCGTTCCCTGAAGAAATGGGTTAACAACAATGCTATCCATGATATGCCGAACCAGCATCTGCTTTGGATCACGAACAGAGGTCAAATTGTAGGCCTTATTCCATTTGTTGAGCATATCAACGTAGGCAACAAGCTGCTGTTTCTGTTCCAACGATAACTCAATACTGGTTGTCGCCAACAGCGATTCCAATTTGTTAAGCAAAATCTTTCCCCTTAGGCGCTACGACGCAATAAACCTTGTTTTTTCAACCATACCAGCAAAATAGAAATGGCCGCTGGTGTAATGCCTGAAATACGTGAAGCCTGACCAATAGAGCTTGGTTTATGGTCATTCAATTTTGCAATAACTTCATTGGAAAGCCCGCTGACTTGCTGGTAATCCAGATCAACCGGCAGTGCAGTATTTTCATTACGCAGTTGTTTCTCGATTTCTTCCTGCTGACGAGCGATATAACCTTCGTACTTCACTTGGATCTCAACCTGATCTGTTGCTTGCGGCTCTGTGATCCCAGGTGCAAAACGCGGCAGGGATGTCAGCAATTGGTAATTCATTTCAGGGCGACGCAGTAAATCTTCACCATTGGCTTCTTTTGACAGTGGTGTTTTCAAGATCTGGTTGATATCACCCAAACTATCGGAGTGAGGATGTACCCAGATATTACGCAGACGCTGACGTTCTTGTTCGATCATTTCAACTTTACGGGAATAATGTTCCCAACGGAGATCATCAACTAATCCTAGTTTACGGCCTTGTTCTGTCAAGCGGAGATCAGCGTTGTCTTCACGCAGCATCAAGCGGTATTCCGCGCGGGATGTAAACATACGGTAAGGTTCTTTCGTTCCCAGCGTGCATAAATCATCAACCAGAACGCCGATATAAGCTTGATCACGACGTGGAAACCACCCTTCTTCACCAGCGGCATAGCGTGCAGCATTGAGACCTGCCAGCAATCCCTGTGCTGCGGCTTCTTCGTATCCTGTGGTCCCGTTGATCTGACCAGCAAAGAACAAACCGTGGATAAATTTGCTTTCCAGTGTCTGTTTTAAATCGCGTGGATCGAAGAAGTCATATTCGATCGCGTAACCCGGACGAATGATACGAGCATTTTCCATCCCTTTCATTGAATGGACGATCTGCATCTGTACATCAAATGGCAGACTGGTTGAGATACCGTTTGGATAGATTTCGTTACTGGTAAGCCCTTCTGGTTCCAAGAAGATCTGGTGAGCGTTCCGATCTGCAAAACGCATGACTTTATCTTCGATGGAAGGACAGTAACGAGGGCCGATCCCTTCGATGATCCCTGCGTACATCGGGCTGCGATCCAAGTTGTTGCGGATCACTTCATGGGTTTTTTCATTGGTATGAGTGATATAACATGGAATTTGCCGTGGATGTTGATCCACGTTCCCCATGAATGAAAATACAGGCGTCGGATTATCACCTAGTTGTTGTTCAAGCTGGCTGAAATCAATGGATCGCGCATCAATGCGAGGTGGCGTACCTGTTTTCAGACGTGCTACGCGTAAAGGCAGTTCACGCAAGCGGTGAGATAACGAGATCGCAGGAGGATCTCCGGCACGTCCGCCACTGTAGTTTTCCAATCCGATATGAATTTTTCCATCAAGGAAAGTTCCTACAGTCAGAACGACTGATTTGGCCTTGAATTTTAATCCCATACGAGTAACAACACCTGTAACAGTATCGTTCTCAACAATGAGATCTTCGACCGGTTGCTGGAAGATCATTAAGTTAGGCTGATTTTCCAACGCGGTTCTTACGGCATGTCGGTAAAGTACTCGATCCGCTTGTGCCCGCGTTGCCCGAACAGCAGGGCCTTTGCTGGCATTGAGTGTTCTAAATTGAATACCTGCCTGATCTGTGGCTTTTGCCATCAGACCGCCAAGTGCATCGATCTCTTTTACCAGATGCCCTTTACCGATCCCACCAATGGCTGGATTACATGACATCTGGCCCAAACTATCAATATTGTGAGTCAGTAGTAAGGTTTGGCGCCCCATACGTGCGGCAGCCATTGCTGCTTCTGTACCGGCATGACCTCCGCCGATAATGATGACGTCAAAGTGCTCTGGATAAAACATGTTCGAACCTTCAATTGTGAGAATGCTTCATATGCATTGAGGAGAGAATTCTACTCAAGTTTGGACCTCAGACCAAGTAGGGAGAGATCATCATTATTTAAAAGAAGATCTTTTTATTTAAAGATCTCTTTATTGGATCTTTTATTAGGATCGCGATCATCTGTGGATAAGTGGATTTTCCATATAAAGATCATGATGCTGTAAAGGATCATTTGCTGTGAATGATCCGTGATCCAAGTCAGTATAAGCTGGGATCTAAATGCGGAGTTATTCACAGTCACTTGATTGAAACTCGATTATCAAATGGATAACTACGGGTTAACCCCTGCTTTTCAGATGAGTTATCCACAGTTGATCGTTATATTTTTAATCAGATCAGAGTAACTTTGACCATTCTTTAACCCATTCTTCGGCTGGATCTTCAGGAATTTCATGTTGCAGAATGTCTATTTCCAGTCGATCCCCGATCCGTTTTGCGCCGTGATCCTCCAATAAGCGTTCAAGTGATCTTATAGCACCACAGAATGTGTCATATTCAGAACTGCCAATTCCGACAGCGCCGAATGTTACATTGCTTAGATCAGGTTGTTGTAGAGTGATCGTATCTGCCAGAGGTTGGAGGTTTTCAGGTAAGTCCCCAGCTCCATGTGTTGAAGTAACTACAAGCCACAGGCCTTCAAGAGGAAGATCATCCAATGAAGGACCATGAAGCATCTCTGTTGAAAACCCGTTATTTTCTAAGATCTCAGCCATATGTTCGGCAACGTATTCGGCGCTACCCATTGTGCTGCCGCTAATTAAGGTTATCGTGCTCATCATGATCCTTGCTAAATTAAAGAGCAACTATTGTACGCTGTGAGTCTATTGGGATCTACCTGTGGATAATGTGGTTAAACACTTTTCTGGTTTAAGGTTTTATTGTCCTTGTAATAGGGTTTTGCAAAGAGATCAATGTTTCTGTTGACTGGATTTCATCAATCGTTTGGATCTTGTTGATAAGTACGTCCTGAAGGGTTTCGATAGATCGGCACATGACCTTAATGAAAATGCTGTAATGGCCTGTGGTGTAATAAACCTCAACAACTTCATCGAGCATATCGAGTTTTTTCAATGCCGCGGGATAGTCTTTGGCGCTTTTTAATATAATGCCGATGAAGCAGCACACATCGAACCCCAGTTGCTTGGCACTGATATCAACCCGAGTACCCGTGATAATCCCAGATTGTTTCATTTTTTCTACGCGAACATGGATAGTTCCCGGGCTGACTGCGAATTTTTTTGCTAATTCTGCATAAGGAGTACGTGCGTTTTCCATTAAAGCGTGAAGTATGTCACGGTCTAAATTATCGATCTGATAAATTTCTGCCATTTTTAACCCCTATTTTTAAATGATATTCATTTTTTTAGTGTAAAAATTATCGTTTATTAATCTTATACAATATTTTTATTATCAGATATTGAATTTGTACCTCATTTTGTTGCTTAATCTATATCAACGGGACACAGGGTCACTAAAAAATTTTGAGAACAGCATCATGAAAACATCCTTCATTGAAAAACAGCAGCAGATTAGTTTTGTGAAATCATACTTTTCCCGTCTGCTAGAGAAACAACTTGGTTTAATCGAAGTTCAGGGACCTATCCTGAGCCGCCTTGGTGACGGTACTCAGGACAACCTGTCCGGCCATGAAAAAGCAGTGCAAGTGAAAGTGAAAACTTTGCCAGATGCAACGTTTGAAGTGGTTCATTCTCTGGCAAAGTGGAAACGCAAAACATTAGGTCGCTTTGGTTTTCAAGCTGAACAAGGGTTATATACCCATATGAAGGCTCTGCGTCCTGATGAAGATCGCTTAACCCCTATCCATTCTGTTTTTGTTGATCAGTGGGATTGGGAGAAAACGCTGGGTGAAGGTCAGCGTTCACTCGACTATTTAAAACAGACAGTAGGTAAAATCTACGAAGCAATAAAAGAAACACAACAAGCTGTAAGTAAGGAATTTGGTCTGGCACCGTTCCTGCCAGATCAAATTCACTTTATCCACAGCGAAGAGCTTCTGAAACGTTATCCTGATCTGGATGCTAAAGGCCGTGAGCGTGAGGCCGCTAAAGAGTTTGGTGCGATTTTCCTGATGGGTATTGGTGGCAAGCTGTCTGATGATCAAGCGCATGATGTCCGCGCACCGGATTACGACGATTGGACAACACTGAACAGTGATGGTTTCTTCGGCCTGAACGGTGACATTATTGTCTGGAACCCAGTTTTGCAGGATGCTTTTGAAATTTCTTCAATGGGTATTCGCGTTGATGCAGAAGCGCTGCAACGTCAGCTTGCTCTGACCAGTGATGAAGATCGCTTGCAGTTGGATTGGCATCAGGCCCTGATCAAAGGTGATATGCCGCAATCCATCGGTGGTGGCATTGGTCAATCTCGTTTGGTCATGCTGCTGCTGCAAATGGCGCATATTGGTCAGGTTCAGTGCGGGGTTTGGTCACCAGAAATTATCGAATCTGTTGAAGGTGTGCTCTAAGGTTTAATTTCGCCATCTTCGCCGTAAACGGCTTGTGATCCCGGTATCAAAACGCCAGATATGATCAAATATCCGCATGATACCGGGTTTTCCATAGTGGGAAAGGGAGACCGCATGGAAGCGGTGTTGTTGATGCTGTTGCAGATTTTTTATCTGATGGATTAGAGTGTCTGGCAAACGTTGGGCAATGAAATCTGAAATGACAACAGTATCAGCATCTTTCCAGATATTCTCTTTCATTTTTTCAATAGTTGCATTCAGGCAGGATGCCAGATCAGTTCCCCCTTTGAACGTTTGTCCCAGAAAATGTACTGCTTGAGTGAGCCCATCCAGTGATGTCAAATCATAGTGAACGAGTTCCGTAGAGAATAATATGATATGGCAGTAACGGTTATCTGCCAGCGCGATACGCATTAACGCCAGACAAAATGCTTTAGCACACTGTTCATTAAATCCCCCCATTGAACCTGAGGTATCCACGCAAACAATAAAGGGTCCTCGTGGTTGGGCTTCATTATGATGATGAGTAACGGGTTTTAATGCAGTTCTTTGCTGCCAGTTATCCCCTTGCAAGCGATAAGACAGCAGTTTTTTTTCCACCAGCCGTCGATAAAATTCATATTCCAGCTCTTTAATACCTAGCATGGCCATTTCAGCAGGTAACAACCTTAAGATGTCATCACTTTGTCGAATCCCGCTGACCTGCTCTGGCACGGTGTCCGGCATTCTTTCAATTTGGGTGAATGGTTCAAGAACATGGCTTTCTTCGGGAATGGGTTTCGCAGTTTGGCTGCGGCCAAGCAATTGTGCCAGTTTTTCTAGTTCAGGTTGTTGCCTGAGAAAGTCAGCGTAGAGGGTGAATAGCTGTATATTGTTTGAGTTCAGATGTAGCTGGCTTTTACTCATATCCCATAATCGGCCAGCGGCGTGATCATTGTGATCAAATATTGGATCGAGATTACCGCTGAGAGTTAATTGTTTCTGGATCTGTGCCAGTAACTGTTCTTTCTCTTGTTCTAATAATGCCTTGTTAAATGTTGTTACTTGCAGGATCAAGCTGATTCGCCATCGTTGAAGAAACAGAATTTGCTCTGAGCGGGTGTGTTCAGATAATGCTTTGAACAGTGAGTCAGCCTCATTGGCAAAAGGGGATGAAAGCTGTTGGAGTTTCTCTATGATTTCAGGTAGCTGTTGATAAAACTTTGTCGTATTGGCTGTTTGTAGATGTTGGTATAACTGAAATTCTTCGGCTAATCGGGCTGGTATAAGAGACTCTTTTATTCTTTGGCGCAATGTTTGCTTCCACGCGGGAAGATCTTTCAGCAATGCCTGTTTAAGTCTTGGATGTTTTTCAAAGAAAATAACTAATTGAGGAGTACTCAACAATAGCAAGATGATCTCTTCGATCAGCTCCCCTTCATTGATAGAGAGCAGGAGATCGAGTGTGGTCAGCGTTAACATATGGCTACCCCATTTTTGATCTCAATTGTTTTAGTAAATCCCACCCTGACCGGAGATCTGGTGAGTTTTTCATTGTGGAACATGTTCCAATGTAGCCAAAACCCGTAAAATTTAGTCTATATCTTCTATTTTCTTTGGTAAATATCATGAGTTATGGCAATACCTGGTGGGGTAAACAGTGGCTGAACGCCCTCATTAATATAGATTATGACAACCGATTGCCGCGTGGGCGAACTTATGCCAATAAAGGCATGGTCAAGAATCTGACATTGAAGAAAGGCACTTTGCAGGCCAAGGTGATGGGTTCTAGTCCATTACCTTATCAAGTTTTAATTCAAGTTCCCCCACTGACCGAGAAGCAAGTTGATCGATTGCTTAACGCGTTAATGGATGATCCTGGTGTGATCGCCCGTCTGCTCAATCGAGAATTAGATCCTTCTGTGTTAGAACAGGCTAAGCGCTTGGGTATTGCCATCTTTCCGTCCCAGCGGAAAGATTTAATGATGAGATGTTCCTGCCCCGACTGGGTGGTGCCTTGTAAGCACTTGGCGGCAACGATTTACTTGATCAGTCGTCAAATCGACAGCAATCCTTTTCTAGTGTTCTCCCTGCGTGGTGTGGATCTGATTCAGCAACTAAAAGAACGAGGGATTAATATTGAGCGCGAGGCGGTGGTCAATGTGCCGCGCCTGTCGGCCCTGTTAATTGAAGATGGAGCGTCAGCAGAGGCTACCCCGCCGGATCCGATGGCACTGGAAGCGTTGGCTTATGCTGACTTGCCATCGCTGTCTGAGCCGCTATTGGCGGTACTGCCAACACAGACCGTTTTTTTCCCTGACGGCGATCTGCGCAAGGTGATGCAGAGAGTACTGGCGCGGATGGCTAAGTTTGCCCGCAAGGTGTTGGATGGCAAGGTTCTGATGGATATGCCTATAGTCACCTTGTTGGCCTCCCACCGTCCCCGTATCACGTTGAGTCGGGAGGGAGACGCCATCATCAGCGGTGTCAATGGCCTGTACACCATTGAAGAACTGGACACCGCGCTGGCACAACTCACGCCAGCAGACTTGCCGGACAGGCAACCAGAGGTGGCCGCACTGTTCCATCTGCGCATGATATCTTTGCATCTGTTGGCTCACGGCGCGGTAGTGCCACAGGTGTTTTCCGTGGAGCCAGGCGTTCTGGGAGTGCGTTGGTTACCGGCCATGCTTGATAACCGGGTTGCTGAACAGATGGAGCTTCTGGCAAGAGGCCTGCCGTCGCAACTGGCCGTGTTGAGTCGGAACCAGACTATTTCACCAATGATGCAGGCCTGCGCGCTATGTGCGGTATTTATCGGTTATTACCTGCGAATGGAGTCAGAGTATGCCAGAGAGAAACCACGTGACAATAAAATCTTATCCCTGTTATTCAGTGGTGAACCGAAAAGCTTTGATGGTCTGGAGGAAAGTGCCATCGGTCCTGCCTTACAGACTTGGCTCGCACGTTATCATCTGGCCGAACGGGACTATTCTCCCGTGTTGAGTTTGGATGAGGGGGCGTTCGGCGATTTCGAGGTAGGGTTGGCTATTCAGCCCAAATCAGCCTTGTTGACACCACCAATTCCGTTGCACAGGGTGCTGACTGAGCAAGAGTGGAGTCAGGCGCGTTTCGGTATCTTGCAGACGGTCGTTCTGCTGGCCGAATTTTTCCCACCTCTTAATGATTACTTGGCACAGAGCGCACGTTCTCCTATTGTCCTGACGGCTGAACAACTGCCTGAGCTATTGTTCAACACACTACCTGCCATTCAATTGCTCGGCATTCGCACTTTGCTACCCAAGGCGCTGGAGCGATTGTTACGCCCCCGGTTGTCGATGAATGTATCCAGTCGGGCTCAAGGGCTGGGAAGCAATCAATTGAGGGTCGATGAGATCCTGACTTTCGATTGGCGGGTAGCTCTGGGTGAACATCATCTGACTCGTGCAGAGTTCGAGCAATTGGTTCAAGGCGCAACGGGCGTAGTGCGTTTCAAAGGAGAATATGTCTACCTCGACCCGGAAGAAATTACGAGCTTGCAAGCCCAACTGAGCCGCCCCTCTAAATTGTCGGGTACTGAACTGCTGCGCACTGCATTGGCTGGCGAATATGCTGGTACACCGGTAAAGCTTGACGACAACACACTACAACTGCTAACCGAGTTAAGGGAGTCAGGTGAAGTGCCCTTACCGTGCGATCTCTATGCTACCTTACGCCCATATCAACAACGCGGCTACGCTTGGATGTTGCGTAACTTACAAGTAGGATTTGGCAGCGTTATTGCTGATGATATGGGGCTTGGAAAAACGCTGCAAGTGATCGCTACTCTGCTCAAACTCAAGCAGGACGGTGCTTTAGACTGCTCTAAGGCACTGATAGTGGTTCCCACCAGTTTGCTGACCAATTGGCAGAGGGAAATAGCTCGCTTTGCGCCAACGATCAGTATCGGCGTATTCCACGGTAGCAAACGTGAATTGACCTGCGAACGGCCGGACGTCTTGCTAACTACCTACGGTATTGTTCGTAGTGCGGTGACCACGCTCAAGGCTATGTCCTGGCGGGTGCTGGTGGTGGATGAAGCGCAGAACATCAAGAACCCGTCGGCCGCGCAGACCAAAGCGATCAAGTCCATCCCTGCTGCTGGCTATATCGCCATGAGTGGTACCCCCGTTGAAAACCGTCTGTCTGAGTACTGGAGCTTAATGGATTTCGTCAATCGTGGTTATCTGGGCACACTTAAACGTTTCGAGAAAGATTACACGACGCCGATCCAGATCAACCGCGATCGGCAGGTAGCGGCACGTTTCCAACGCATCACAGCTCCCTTTCTCCTGCGCCGCCTTAAGTCCGACCGCAACGTGATCAGCGACCTACCCAACAAGGTTGAGAGTGATCAATACTGCACCTTGACGACAACACAAACCGCACTGTATGAATCGGTGGTGCGTGAAGGTCTGCTGACTCTTGAAGCCGAAGAAGATCAGTTCAAACGTCAGGGCTTGGTATTACAAATGATTCTGGCGCTAAAACAGATCTGCAACCATCCCGATCTGTACCTGAAACAACCTGCCAGCGATGCTATGGTTTCCGGCAAACTCGAACGCTTGTTCGATCTGCTTGACGATATACATGCCAGCCACGAGAAGACGCTCATTTTCACTCAGTTCCGTGAGATGGGGGAATTACTGGCTCACTGGTTGCGGCAGCGTTACGGGCAGTCCCCGATGTTCCTGCATGGCGGCCTATCCCGCTCCAAGCGTGACGAAATGGTGGAGAAATTTCAGACTGACCGTACTGAGCGGGTGTTTCTGCTATCCCTCAAGGCCGGAGGCACGGGTCTTAACCTAACTGCCGCCTCAAACGTGATTCACTTCGATTTATGGTGGAATCCCGCGGTAGAAGCACAGGCCACTGACCGTGCGTATCGCATAGGTCAACAGCGTAATGTGCAGGTGCACCGCTTTATTACCAGTGCCACCTTTGAAGAACGCATTAACGAAATGATCCAGCGTAAGCGTGAGCTATCGGATATGGTGGTGGGTAGTGGAGAGCAATGGATAGGCAACCTGGATACGCAAGCGCTTAGAGAACTGTTTGCGCTTGCTTGATACATGACTCCATCCTAAGGGAGATGATATTTGACATTCTGTATAAGTCATAAGTCGCTCCCTTGCAGAAGATCCACACAATATTACTTCCCTATTCTTGATCTCAATTGTTTCTGTTTTTCGGTTAATTGCAGGAAACTTTGTTCAATACTGGCAAGCCAATGTTCTTCGATAAATAAACAGGGTTGGTGCTGATTAAACAGATAGCGTTGCTGTTGAATTTCATCGCTGATAGCCGCTAGCTTTTCAATCCATTCTGTATTGGTGCTTTTTGAGATGCCAGACAGGCATAAGACGGCGCTATTACGGCTAATATCCAGCACTGTAAGCTGGTTCTTTTCATTGGTTTCTGCCGTGATGGTTTGCGGGAAACCAATACCATTTAAGCAGACAGGGAGTTCTCCTATATTATTTTTTAGGGCGTTTTCCAGTGACTTTTTATCTATTTCGATGAAATTGACTTCAATATCATGTATGTCTAATGAAGGATGTAAAAACAGGGTCAGCTTTTCATCTGCAATATCTCCGGGCAGTGAATAAAGGGTTTTGCGACCAAACAGAGAAGATTTGGTGACTAATTGCAGGGGATGAAGGTCATTTTTGTCTTGGTTGGATTGTACCCACTGCTGGTATAACTTCTCCATTTTTTGCATAAGGGAACGTTGCAGATAAGCCTGTTCTGTCAATAAGGCATGTAAGAATTGGGACAAAAATTTTAAGGCATTCAAATCGTGCCACAGACAATCTTTTAATAACACCATATCTAGCGGGGAAATCTCATTTCTGCCACTGCAAAAGGCACTGGCCTGCAATAAGCGGATGGATTTTTTCCAGCGGCGATCTGAAATGTCAGGAATATTTCCAGTGGCATTTATTTGCTGACGTAGTTGATAAATCAGTTCGAAAATATGATCTGGCAGAGATACATGGCTGATCTTGTCTTGCCATTGATGAAACTCATCATCAGTGATCTGAATGTAGGCAGGAATGGGGTTGCCATTTTCATTGTTCCGATCAGTCAGCAAAGCCCGAAAATTTTTCTTTTCCTGAATCTTATCCAGCCAAATCCGGATCAACATACGATCATAAAGTGCTTCCAAGCCGCTATCTGTATCGGGAAGTTCATTGGATGCGGTAACCAGTAAACGCATTGGCAGTTGTTCTTCCTGAGTGCCATTCCTGAATTTCTTTTCATTGATCGCTGTCAGTAGCGTATTCAGAATAGCCGGGCCTGATTTCCAGATTTCATCCAAAAAAACAATCTCAGATTCAGGTAAATAGCCTTCGGTGAGGCGTTGATAACGTCCTTCGTCTTTGAGGGCTTGAATGGAAAGAGGGCCAAAGATTTCTTCTGGAGTGGAAAAACGGGTCATGAGGTATTCAAAAGCGCGTGCATTTTGAAATGCAAACTTGAGCCGACGGGCGATCAGGCTCTTAGCTATACCGGGGGGACCAAGGAGAAAAACGCTCTCTCCACATAAAGCGGACAGCAAACAAAGGCGAATGGCTTGTCGTCTTTCGTATAAGCCACTTTCCAGATACTGGCATAACTGAGATATTTTCTCGACCAATTGCATATTATTGACACCATGGCTCGGATAGTTACCTTCCTTTATTTATAGGTAAAATTCAATCTATGCAAAGATTTTGATGATGGATTACTAAACTTTAATGGTATATTTAAAAAAACGATTTAGCTTAACTTATTCAATAAGTTAGTTTTTTTTCTCTATTTATCTCCGCCCTAAACGTTTTTATGATGATCACATTTTCGGGTCGTGTATTAAATAGTTAGTTGTGGTAGACTTCCTGATTTTTAGTGATCAAGGTAAAGCATGGCTAAAGTTGACGTCTATTGTCGTTATTGTCACAAATCAGAACAGGTCAAAGGGCATGGAAAAGGAAATGGAGGACATCAGCGTTATCGCTGTTATGCCTGCTGC
>NZ_NKHR01000070.1:0-2370 GCF_014467285.1 Xenorhabdus sp. PB62.4
GGGCGGGACTGGCTGATTTGGTCATGATTGGACCCCGCAGTGTCCGTTTGTACGCTAACCAACCAACGGGCTGGAAAAAAGGCAGCACCGTTATCCAGTCCGACGGCATGACATTACCGATCCCCGGCGCGGATGAACGAAAACTGGTGGCCTTTGCTGATATGCTGGGTACCGGCCAGCAACATCTGGTGGAGATTGCTGCTGACGGTGTGATGTGCTGGCCTAATCTCGGACACGGCCGTTTTGGGCACCCCGTCAAGCTGGAAGGTTTAACGGTTTCAACCAAAAACTTTAATCCCGATCAGGTGTATCTGGCCGATATTGACGGCTCCGGCACCACCGATATTCTCTATGTCCACAGCACCTATCTGGAGCTGTTTATCAATGAGAGCGGCAATCAATTTTCGGCACCGGTGCGTATCAATCTGCCTGAGAATGTCCTGTTTAACCGGACGTGTCAGTTACACATCGCTGATACGCAGGGATTGGGCGTATCCAGCATTATTCTGACAGTTCCCCATATGGCGGTGCAGCACTGGCGGTTGGATATGACCCAACACAAACCCGGGTTGCTGAATACCATCAACAACAATATGGGCGCGGAGACCACCCTGTTTTACCGCAGTTCGGCACAGTTCTGGCTGGATGAAAAACACCAGGCCGAAAACGTGGGACGTGCTGTAACCAGTTATCTGCCCTTCCCTGTTCATGTCTTGTGGCGTACCGAAGTATTGGATGAAATCACGGGTAACCGGCTGACATCAGAGCAGGATTATGCCCATGGTGCCTGGGATGGCAGAGAGCGTGAGTTCCGGGGATTTGGCCGGGTCAGACAGAAAGATACTGATAAGCTGGCACTGGCAACCCATTCGTCAGTCACCGATCCCCTGTCGCCAGCCATCACGATCAGCTGGTTTGCCACGGGAGTTCCCGCCGTTGATACCCTGTTGGCAAATGAATTCTGGCACGGGGACAAACAGGCTTTCCCGCCCTTTACCTGCCGTTTTACGCATTTTGACCCTGATAAAGAACAGGATGTCACGTTCGTGCCCTCAACGGAGGAGGCTTACTGGCTGCACCGGGCATTAAAAGGCCAACCGTTACACAATGAAGTCTATGGTGACGATGACACGGTGCTCGCGGGCGTGCCGTATACTGTTATGGACAGCCGGCCCCAGGTCAGGCTGATTGCGGGTTTGCCGGGCAACTCGCCGACAGTCTGGCCCAGTGTGATTGAGCAAAGAACCTGGCAATATGAACGTATTGCCGAAGATCCGCAATGTCATCAGCAGGTGGTCCTGAATAGTGACCGCTACGGTTTCCCACGGGAGACCGTCGAGATTGCTTATCCCCGCCGCCCTAAACCCGCTGTCTCGCCTTACCCGGATACGCTGCCGGAGACATTATTTGACAGCAGCTATGATGAGCAGCAACAGCAATTGCGGCTTACCCGGCAACGGCAAGGTTACCATCACCTGACTCACACGGAATATCAGGTACTGGGACTGACGGATGTCGTGCGAAGCGATGCCTGGGCCTACCCGGCAGAACGGGTACCTCGTGAAGGTCTTACGGTAGAGGACTTGCTGGCCGCAAACAGTCTGATAGCGCCGGGGACGCCCCTGACCTATTTGGGGCATCAGCGTGTGGCCTATACCGGCCCCGAAGAAAACCCGACCCGGCAGGCATTGGTGGCTTATACCGAAACCGCGGTTTTTGATGAGCTGGCGTTGCAGGCCTTTAATGGCACATTAACCCCTGAAGCCTTGGAAAAGAAATTAATTGAAGCGGGTTATTTGTATATTCCTCGACCGTTCAATACCGGGGCGGAATCGGCGGTTTGGGTTGCCCGTCAGGGCCATACCGATTACGGCGGGGCGGAGGCGTTTTACCGTCCGTTGGCCCAGCGCGCTACGGTGCAGGTTGGAAAAAACGTCATTCATTGGGATACCCATTATTGTGCCGTCATTCGCATGCAGGATGCTGCCGGCCTATATACAGATACCACCTATGATTACCGCTTCCTGACCCCCGTTCAGATAACGGATGCGAATGACAACCAACAACACATCACCCTGAATGCGCTGGGGCAGGTGTCATCCAGCCGGTTCTGGGGGACAGAGGCAGGCACCCCGCAGGGTTACACCCCGCCTGAAAAGTACCCATTTACACCGCCATCCTCCGTGGAGGAGGCACTCGGATTAAACCCCCATCTGCCGATCGCTAACTGCATGGTCTATGCGCCGCTGAGTTGGATGCCGTTGGCGCACACCTATCAGGAATATATAGCCGGCTTTACGAGGCAGGCACTGCTTGACGCGGGAGTAGTGACGGAAGATAAACGGGTTTGTGCGCTGGGTTTCCGTCGCT
>NZ_NKHR01000071.1:0-2176 GCF_014467285.1 Xenorhabdus sp. PB62.4
AAAGTGCACATCGGCATTTTAGGTTCGCGGGAATGGGCGGAACGGGTAAAAGCGGTTCTTTAATAAGCTGATAATCAAGGAAAAAATCGCTTAAAACCGTATGACCGTGCCGGAATCGTCCCTAAGATCCCATCGGGCTGCTGGGCGGCTTGAATCCATATGGGTATGTGCATAATCCGACCTGTTTGGGTTAGTCGGTGCTGATTGCGGGAAAATGTTTTCAAGCGAATCATATACCGAAATTGAAAAAGCCAAACTAGATGGCTGGATAGTTGATTCTTATAAGGATGGTAAATATAAAACTGTCGTCACAACTCAAGATACATATGTATATTGTGTCTATGGTGGAAATGCTAAACCAGGTGGCTCATTCGTATCAGATCTTCCCGCATCTAACCGTATACAAGCAAAAATTAATGTAGCTCTTCTATCTGAATGGAAAAATACTAGGGAATTTGAAGCTAAGATATTGGTTCCTAAAGGAACTGCGCTCCATGTAGGTCAGGTTGCACCACAAACAACAAAATTTGGGGCGGTTCTTAAAGGAGAAGCAACTCAAATCCTCCTACCTAGAGATTGGGATCCATCTTGGATAAAAGATGTAAGATCTATTCCATCAAAATAGAGATAACCGAATGAATAACAAGGAATTGATTAGTTTAGTCAAAAAGATAATTTCCGATTTGGAATTATTAGTCGAGCTTAGGCAAGAAAACCACTTAAGTTCAATTATAACTCTTTATAAAAAAACGCTTTTATCTTTAGAATCAGGAGAGCTAAAAGCCAACATTGTGAAGAATATGACTAGAGGATATCTAGAAATTTATAATGACTACGATAATCCTGTGCTTAACCTAATGTACACCTGTGAAAAAGAGTTAGATAAGCATATAAAATCATAGTAATTTATTTAAATTTCACATTGTTAGCTAAAAGCCGGAAAGATCCCTGCGATCTTCCGGCTTTCTTCTTTTTAAGAGCGGCTCAGTCCCTGCTCTTAGTTGCTGTTGTAGCCGGGCAAAAACGCACCGGGGCAAACGGATTAAACAGCCCAAAAGTGCACCTCGGTGTTTTAGGTTCGCAGTGATGGGCGGAACAAGTAAAAGATTCTCTTTAACAATATGATATATAAGGTGAAATCACTTAAAAAGTATGACCGCACCGGAACCCACCCTAAGACCCGATCGGGCTGGCGGGGAGCTTGAATCCTTACGGATATGTTCACAACTCTACCAATTTTATTGATCCATTTGGATTAGCGGGCAGTGACTGCGATGAGTTGGACTATCTTTTAACCTATCGAGGTGATACACGAAACCCTGATGAAATTTTCAATGATGGATTTAAACCATGGGGAACAAGTAAAGATCTGTACAAGCATATGATGGATGCCCAAGACCCGCCAAGTTATTTTATAAGCCCTACAACTTCGCCAGGCGTTGCAGCAGAATTTGGTTCCGAATTTTACACTTCCAAAGGTTTTGTATATGCCATAAAAGATAAAAAAGGTGTGGGAATAGATGTGAATGCAACTTTGGGTAGAGGACATGATTTCGCTAAAGAAGTAGAAATCGCATATCCCGGTGGTATCAAGTCAGAAAAAATATTAGGTGCTAGCCCTGTTAACGAACGGGGGGATTTTATAGGTTATATACCCATCGTAATTGAAGATGCTTGATTTTTTACTTAAATTAGATCATGTTGATGCCCATGAAAATTCATCTGACGTCAGACCAAAAACACGCCCTCGAATTAATGCATGATACGACTCGTGATGGACGGGTACGCGACCGTATCAAGGCCGTTCTTTTAGCTTCCGAGGGCTGGACAGCCCAGATGATTGCTCAGGCCTTGCGTATTCATGAAAGTACCGTCAGTCGTCATCTGAAAGATTATTTCTCTGAGGAAAAGCTCACCCCTGAAAATGGGGGCTCTGAAAGCCGTTTGTCTGCCGAACAAACGACAGAATTAGTTGAGTATCTGACCGTCAATTTGATGCATACCACCGCACAAATTGCGGCCTATGTCTGGACACGTTGGCAAATTGCTGGTCACGTATTCAATCCGTTGATGGTGGTATATAATTCCCCTTTTTTCGGAGAAATTAAATGGCGATGATTGAAGTAAAATGTCGATTTTGCCAACGAACAGAATTCGTCAAAAAGCACGGTAAAGG
>NZ_NKHR01000072.1:0-1898 GCF_014467285.1 Xenorhabdus sp. PB62.4
CATCACGAGTTGTATCATGCATCAATTCGAGGGCTTCTTTTTGGGCATCTGTTAGATTAATTTTCATGGGCGCGATCCTGCGCTGATATGAATGAAAAATCAAGCATCTTCAATTACGACGGGTATAAACATAATAATCTACGATATGGTGTGCTTATTTTATCTTCCATATCGATTAAATAATTTTTTAATTCATCTAAATTTATTCTATCCAAATATGCACTATAAAATATATACTCATCCTTCCTTGAGTTAGATATTTAATCATCAAGAAATATATCTAAAATATTAGAATGGTTTTTTTGATAATTCCCACTTCCAATTCCATTAAAATACTCATTTATTTTTTTCACTTGCTGTTTTTTATATTTTTGAACGCGTTCTAATTTATAGCATATTTTAGAGAAAGCATATATAGGGAAATATTGAGAAGCATTAATAGTTTGTTTGTTTAACAATTCTATTAATTTTTCATTCGATTTATCTAAAATCTCAAAGTAATTCTGCATCATTTCTTTAGCTGGTTGATATTCATATTTTATATTATCACGTGAGCCAACAGCCAAAATCATTTGGTTGTTTTTTAGTTCATCTAAATTATCTATTATACTGACTTCAATATTACCTCCCGCCCTTATTTCATTCCAAGCTTTTTGTACCTTTCTAATATCCATTGCTGAAACGGGAAGAATTAATTCTGATAATGTTTTATATATGGTAGTGTAATTGTCTGTTTTTATTTTATTTATTCTAATAGTTACATTCTCGTCTATCCGTATGTCATGCTCTACTATAGCCTCGGATGTTGAATTTTCCTCATATTCAACCAATAAGAAATTATCTCTTATTTTTTTAGATAATTCAGTGTTGCTGGAAACATAGGAAAATATTGTTTTTAATATTTTTTGTATATTTGAATCGCTGACGCTATAACCCAAGAAAATTATTGGATTATGTATGAATAATGATAATAACTGCGCACGTATTAAATCATATTTATATTCGAATAATTTATAGTCTTCCTTTGTTATAATTATATCCTCTGGACTACTAATGCAGCCATGTATTTTATAAACAGAACCATATGGATTACTTAAGAGAATATTATTTCCAACCAAAGGTTCGAATTCAAATATTTTTTCCACTAACGTACCATAATTAGTGGTTATTATTGAACCTATATTTTTCCTTACTTTAAGTAATTCATTGAGTTCACTTTGCTTATCATTCCTTATGATTTTATCTTTTAATAATTTAGTTATATATATTTTGAATCTACTTAAATTTATTTCATTGTTCATGTTTTCATAAAAAATATCATTTATTTCTTTAAATTTACCATCCCTATCCTTTTGTAGTTTTTCATTAAATATCTTTTCTATTTCAGTGGCTATTTCTTCATACTTATATTCTCCATTTATATAATTTTTAGACTTAATATCTAAGTACATTTCTTTATTTTCTGTTAACTCATAACATACATGTTGAAGCAACTCATTCCAGTTAAATGAATTCTTCAGGTATCGTAAACTAAAACCTGACCCAATAAATAAAACAGGGTGATTTTTGAACTGTGAGACAAATTCTTGAATATCCATACCTATTCTTAATGTAGACATACGATCCCCTCAATTTAAACAATCAATTACATAAATTCTATGCATTTTTTATATATTTTTGATGAGCTTATATATGCATTGAAAATAATAACATTTTGTTATTATTTTATAGAATGACTGTCATGACTACTCAGGGCGGGATTCCACTTTGTATTAAGTTTAATCAAATATAAGCTGACTACGGAATTCCGCTGACCACATTGCTCTTCGGCGTTTAGCGGCCTGACTGTCCTTTATACTGGTATTTTGTTTAATCACATTTAATGCAATTCGATTAAA
>NZ_NKHR01000073.1:0-1848 GCF_014467285.1 Xenorhabdus sp. PB62.4
ATGCGGATGGGGTTGTCTACACCTTCCATACGCCGGATGAAAACGTGTTCTCGGTTAACCTGCATGCCGGGCATTATCTGCTGTTTGGCACGTTAACAGGCGGATTACACCTGTTTGATCGTCAGACGCAATTAACGCAGAGTTTTGAACAGCCAGCAGGCGATAAACGGTTATTGTCTGCGATCCGTGACCGTCACAATAACCACATCACCTTCCATTATGATGATCCCTTTGGAGAGCAACAATACCGGCTGTCACAGGTTATCCATTCCGATGGTTATCGCTTATTACTGGACTACGACCAGAACCGGTTGGCTTCTATCGCGTACCTGACTGAAGAACTGCGCCAGACGCTGGTCACCTGTCAGTACAACGCACAAAATTACCTGTCAGAATGCCATTCATTTCAGTTCAGTCACCTCTGGCACGAATATGATCCCCGTGGCTATATGACCCGCTGGCATGACACGGATTCAACGGATGTGTCGATGGGGTATGACAACCGGGGGCGGGTGGTCTCGGTCAATACCCCACAAGGCTACTGGCAGGATCGTTTTTTGTATGATGACGTCAACCAAGTCACTACCTATCTGGATGCAGAAGGCGGCTGTACCCGCTATTGGTACAATGAAGACGGCCAGATTACCCGTAAAGTTGACCCGCTGGGGCGGGAAACGGTACTGGAATGGGATCTGAGCCATAAACTCTCAGAAACCGATCCTCTGGGCAGAAAAACACAGTTCGAATACACACCCTACGGCGAACTGACCCAACTGACACTGCCTTCCGGTGACGTGTTTGTTTATGACTATGATGAATACGGTCAACTGGTGCAGGCCAAACTGCCGGATGGCAAAAAGTGGCTTTTTCACTACAGCGACCAGGGCGCACTGGATGCCGTAACCGACCCGCAGGGGCGATTGGAAGAGTACCGTTACAACCAACATGGCGAAATCCTCAGACGGGTACTGCCGGATGGCACCCAATGGCGTTATGAATATGAACAACACCGGCTTCATGGTGTTTTGGCGCCCAATGGTTACACCACCCGCTATGAACAGGATGGGCTGGGGCGGCTGCGTGGTATGACCGATGCACTGGGGCAACAAACCCGTTATCAGCACTGTGCGTTTCATGCCAGCCCGGAAAGCAGCGTCACTGAAATTGAATTACCGGATGGGGTAAAACAGCATATCGGCTATGATAGTGAGCGCCGGGTCACTGCGTTTACGGACGGTGAGGGAAATACCACCCGTTATACCTATGGTGCCTTTGATCTGCTGACCCGGCTAACCCGCCCGGATGGGACAGTCCTGCATTTTGGTTATGACCGCTTAATTCGTCTGAACAGTGTGACGATGGCGACCGGTGAAACGTATCGCTATGAGCGGGACTTAGCCGGGCAGATTATCCGTGAAACCGATTTCACGGGACGGACAGTCGAATATACCTACGACCGGGCAGGCCGTCGAACCCTGACACGGTATCCCAACGGTCAGTTGATTCGTGTTTGTTATAATGTCAACGACCAGATTTTGCGGCAGGAATATTGGCAGGCCGGAAAATTAGAATATACATTGCAGGCCGAGACTGCCTATACCTACGACCCCAAAGGCAGGATGATCCGGGCCATCTCAGCGGATGTGGTGGTGGAATTCGAATATGATGAGGCAGGACATCTGATGAGTGAGCGTCTGAACGGACGTGAAATCTTGCATGAATGGGATGACCTCAACGACTTGCCTGTCGCAGAAACACTGGGCGAAGATACGTTGCATTTTGGTTATAACCGGATGGGCTGGTTAAACCATTTCCAGTTTAACCAACACAGCCCGTTGTCTTTACAGC
>NZ_NKHR01000074.1:0-1765 GCF_014467285.1 Xenorhabdus sp. PB62.4
GTCGGTATACTGGTGGGCCAGAACAGGGGAAATCAGACTACGCGCGGGCTCCGGTACATTGTCCCAGCGCACCAGGCTGAGACAGGACTGGCGGTACAGGTTATCTATCCGTTTAATGTTGTCGCTGTTTAACGGCACATTATCCTGCAACAACGTCAGCCACTGTTCAAAAGCCAGATTCTGCGCTGTCGGTGCCGCCGTACCACGCACTAACGCCGGGTAAGGGGCATAGGTTTGTGGTTTGGCCGGTTTCAGTATCCCCGCACAGCCTGCCAGAAACAGCCGCAGGCTTTGCAGCACTGCCTGGCGGTAACGGGGAATTTCTTCACCGCAGACCCATTGTTGCATCACGTCAATACACACCGACTTGCCGGTGATTTCCAGTTGATTGGAGCACCATTCTGCCATGTTAGGTTCCTCATTGGATTGATAAGCATAAACCGGAGGAACCGCGCCATCAGGGCACCGCTCCCCCGATGGGTGATTGAAAAATGGGTTACTCGGACTGTGACCCGTTGTCCTGACTGAGAAGCGTCCCGGCAATACCGCTGTCGAAAATCACTTGCAATTCATCATGAATACCCAGATACGGTGTACTGCGTGGGATAGCCTGTTCATTCAGCCGGGTTAAACCGTATTTATCCACCAACGCGTTGATGGCTTCAAAGGGCAGGACGCCACTGGCCATCAGTTCAGCCACCGTGTCAGCTTCACACAGTGCCGTATCATTCAGGTTCAGGCCAAAATACCGTTTCAGCAACGTGCCGGCAATCACCTGCCAGGCGGTTAAACGCAAAGGTGCCATCGTGATACCTCATATGTTAAACGCTGCCTGTCGTCCGTGCCGGAGAATATCCTGCACTTCGCGGCATTGTTGATAACGGAGCGAAACTACATGCAGCGACAGTAAATGCGCCTCATGCCACAATACCCGGGCAGCCTGCGTATTCTGCCAGCCCTGCTCAAGCACGGCTGACTGACACAACTGTTGCTGTTGCTTTTCCAGTGACAGGCGCTCCGATGCCAGTGTCACCGGCTGTGCCCAGACAATCTCGTCATAAAACCGGCCACCGAGCACTTTTCTGTCCCGGGCGTCATAAATCATGACAGTCAACGGAAAAAAATGCAGGCAGACGGCTGGGATGAGGTTTCCGGCTCCGGCCAGTCGCCCAGCAGATGGATAACCTTCAGCCGCTGTACCGCTTCTGTGACCGAAGCCGCTTCGTACACGGTCAGGGTTTCCTCCCGTAGCGACTCCCTCGCTTGTGGGTGTTGCCTCAGGCCGGTGACCTGCACGGTAAAAATGTCCTCATGTAGTGCCGGGCCGGTGTCATCCGGTATGGGTAAAAAAATCGGGTTCATCGTGTTTCCTTGAATTAACGTCAAATAAAGAAAACACCCGCCCGATGCCGGGAAGGTGTTTTCGGCTCCCTGGTCAGGCGCTTAAGAAAAGAGCAGGATTAACCGCAACATCCTGTGCTGGTAATCTCAATTGTGATTATTATTTAAACTGCGGGTTAATGATGGGCTCAGCACCTTTTCCGGCGTTCTTAAATCCAGTACTGTATGTATCAGTTCGGTTTCCGGGTGTTGCAGCGTATATTCACGCAGTTCACCGAACCGGTACGCATCCTCACCGGGTTCATCCAGCACCGCGATACGGGCAAACACCGCTGTTGTCACCGCCAGCCCGAACGCGTCGGCAGAAAGTGTGATAGTTAACGCATTATCCGGCAGACAGACAGAATACGTGGCGGCGGACGTC
>NZ_NKHR01000075.1:0-1623 GCF_014467285.1 Xenorhabdus sp. PB62.4
CACGTGGAAAGAATGTTTACCGAGATCAATACCAATAAGTGTGACGTTTTGCATGATGGCCTCTCCTGAAAGAAAAACACCCTGCCAGCATACCGCTCACAGGGTGGGGGTGACCATCTCATTAGGCCACCGCAAGGTGGATTTTTTCTTTGGTTTTTAGTGCACGAAAATAGCAAAGTGGCGACGGAGTGGCGACGCAGTTTTTCTCTTATCGCCAAATCCCCTTCAATTAACCGCTTTTTCACAGTGACATATCTCACGAATCGAAATTAAAAAATTCGCTGTACGAATGCAAAAATGCCCCTCTATTTTCGAAAGGTTTTCTACTTCATCGCTATAAATCTATTAGATAAATCTCACATCTATACAGAACCACCCTTGACCAAACATTCTCATTTGTCATATTTGTCTCATCAAGGTGATTGAAATGGATAACCAAACAAAATTGGATAGGGATTGATGGCTATGAAGCGCGTAAATTGTAAAAAATGTCAGGGGGAGATAACACCGAATGAACAAACATGCCCACACTGTGGAGAAAAAAGATCAAGCGGATTAAAGCCACAAACCATCATAGCCATAACCGTTGGTATTATGATTTGTGCCGCTACCTTCCATATTGTCAGTAATGCTGATTTGACCCGTAATTATGACCAGCAAGCCGCTTCCAACGATAAAAGCCATTTTCCTTTCAAGAACATACATGAGATGGTGACGGGGCCTTTCTACACCTGCTTAACTCAACGCTATTCTGCGAAACCGGGTAAGCTAAAACCGGATGAGATCCTTGCGTGTGATGATGATTTCAGAAAATATTTAAGTACACCTGATGACCCAATCAATCTGGATAACTTTATTGCAAACTTTAGCCGCACCAATAATGCTTACAAACCGTTAGAAAAAGCCATTAAACGCAATATGTTTGATGTTTCCAGTTATCAGCATATTGAAACAACCTACCAATTAGCCCTCAACCAACAACAACAGCCTTACGCTGTAGTACACACCGTATTCAAAGGTAGAAGCATATTCGAAAGGACAGTAGAAGATTATCGTACGGCGAAAGTAGATATAAAAACGGGCGAAATTATAGCGTACATACCGAAAGTGACCGTATCAGAGGAAGGACAGGTTTTCGTGATAACGGACATGCTCCCTGAGTAATAAATTTTCTGCATAACAAATACAGAATAAGCCCCGGTTTTTATTCGGGGCTGCCTTCAATCAGAATCCAAATCCAATCTGTTCATCACCGTAATGGCTGGCCGGGAACGCCATTTTCGGGACGGTAAAATCAGTCGGTAATGGCTGGGGTGTCGGGAGTGTCAAATACCGCTCAATGCTGGTGATAGTGGTAAACGTGCAGCCACACAGTATATTCTGGCATTGGTGATAACTGCGCCGTGTTTCTTCACTCATCATTTCGCTGGTTCGCGTCTTTGCCACAGCGCCGCATTGGGGACAGGTAAACGCCATGAAAAAACCCTCCATCATTGCTGTCTCTTCTACACAAATCCCTCGATTGAATCGAGGGATATTTTTGAACCTTTTTCTGCCTGGCTGATCTCAACAAGAAATACCACGTTGAGGTAACGTATGATGTTTTCTACAAACACTGAGCAA
>NZ_NKHR01000077.1:0-1512 GCF_014467285.1 Xenorhabdus sp. PB62.4
TTAAATATTTTTGACAAAGTAATATAACAATATGAAAAAGCCGGAAAGATCCCTGCAATCTTCCGGCTTTGTTCTTTTAAGAGCTGCTCATTCCCTGCTCTTAGCGGCTTGTGTAGTCACCAATCAGTTCCCGCATCTTGAGCTTAATCTCACTGAGCTGGTCTTGCTGGCGCTGGTACTGTTGCTTAATGGTGTGGGTGTCGTCACTGTCAGGGATCAGCACCAGACAGCCATCCATGATTTTGACGGTGAGTGTGCCACCAATATCAAACCCCGCAGCCTTAAGCCACCTTCCCGTTAAATTTATTGCGGGTCTGGGGTTCGGCCTGCCGTTTTGCGGCACGTATCCCACGGTGTAATAACGTTCGGTTTTTGTCGCTTTATTTACGGCACGGTTTTGCCTAGAATGCGCCTTAGCCATCATTCAACTCCTACTAAGTTGGTTGTGGTTAGCAGGTTGCCCGTGTTAGAGCACGGACAATCTGCGATCATTTTATGGGCTACTCTTTCTTCTTAGTGGCCTGCCTTACTGAATCCCAGCGCCGTGACTGATACTTGATAATGAGGCTTTCCAGCACTTCCCGCACAATACCTTGTTCATCCTCAGGAAGTTGACTGATAGCTTCAAACTGCAATGAAAGCTCACCTGTTGGCACACGTTCATGTGTATCAAATAACAAAAAGTCCGTGCTGACATTCAGCGACGTTGCAATCTTTTTCAATACCTCAAGGGAAGGCTGTGCCTGCCCTGTCTCGTACTTCTTCCAGCTATTAGCATGAATGCCAATCGCATCCGCCATTGCCTGTTGGGATAGGCTGCGTTGTTTACGTAACGCAATGAGTCTTTCAGATAAAGGCATAGGTAAACACCAGTAAATAGAATGACTCATGATTCTACTCCCAAAAAAATAACCGCTTGACTATGGTACATGTATGTGTGCCATAATAAAACATATAAATGGTCTTGACAAGGTTTTGAGGGAACAAAGATATGGCTCGCATTCCCGAAGCAGAATTACAGCACCTGAAAGCCGCTGTCTCTTTAGTTGCCATCATTGAGCAACAAGGGCGGCAGTTGTTTAAGCGCGGTAAGGACATGATCGTGCTGTGCCCGTTCCATCAGGAGAAAACGCCCTCGATGGTTATTACCCCATCGAAAAATCTCTACCATTGTTTTGGCTGTGATGCGGGCGGTTCCGTGCTGGACTGGGTAATGCAAACTGAGGGCCTGAGCCTGCGCCATGCCGTGGAGCGCTTACGTGCCGTGCTGGGGCACAATCCGGCGGTGGAGCCGCTGGTGCAGCCTGCGGAGCTGGCCGATGAGACTGTCGGGCAACAGGTATTGCTGTCACGGGTGGTTGCGTTTTATCACCATACGCTGCTGAATGCGCCGGAAGCCCAGGCTTATCTGGCGAAGCGGCGGCTCAACCATCCTGAACTGGTCGCGCAGTTTAAGCTGGGCTTTGCCAACCGCACGCTGGGCTACCGTCTGCCACCGAAAAAAGTCAAAGC
>NZ_NKHR01000078.1:0-1356 GCF_014467285.1 Xenorhabdus sp. PB62.4
CAACGTTCCGGTTGCGTGATGAGCCGAAGGATAACGCCTGACAGGGAGGTGTGATATGAGTGTTTCACAGAATGTGATTATGGGCGCAGCAGCGGCAGGGCGGCCCTCTCCGCCACCTGCCACACACAATCATACATCGCCTTCAAAGGGAGGCAAGCCTGCGCCAGTACCGCCACGGACAGAAAAATCCACGTCTGACCGGGCACTGGCATTTTTACAAAGTGATACCTTCTCCAATGCCACGCTGGCAACCAGTGCTACCTATGCAGTGGCTACTGGCGCGGCGGCCCCTTTTGCGGTGGGATTAGCCGCCGGCGCAGCAGGCGGGGCGGCGGGTATGTATGTCGGGGATAAAGTCGGCCACGCTATCGCCAAAGGCATGGGGATGAGCACCGTGGCAACCGAAGGTGAAAATCCGGCCAGAGAAGGCGATGCCATTGCCCATCAGAATAAAAATGCCGGGCTATGGGGGGCGCTGGGCGGGATTTTACTGGGTGCTGTCGCAGCAGTGGCGGTGGGTGCCCTGGTGGTGGCCACAGGAGGGGCGGCACTGGTTGTGGTTGCCGCGGCCGCGGCTGCCGGCGGGTTTGTCGGTGGCGCCTGTGCCGGGATTGGCGCCGCGATAGGGCAATATGGCAGCAATAAAGGCACCATTGCGAAAGGATCACCCAATGTGTTCTTTGAGGGTAAACCGGTCGCGCGGAAAGGCGATCCGGTGGTGTGCAGTGACCATCCTCCCGGTGTGGTCGCTGAAGGCGCCAAGACCGTATTTGCCAACGGCAAGCCGATTGCCCGGTTGGGGCACCGCACCACCTGTGACGCCAATATCAACAGTGCCGCGGGATCCATTTCCATTACCCAGGAAACGGGCGAGGCACTCCCTATTTTGCAGGAAAGCAATAAAGCTTTGCAGTGGGCGGTGGTGATTGCCGGGTTATTACCCTTGCCACGCAATAAAAAAGGCGTCACCCAATCGGATAAGCCGAAAAAATCGACCCAGAAACAAAGTAAAAAACCGAACGACAACGATAACTGTGGTGATCCGGTGGATATGGCTACGGGCGACTTCTTGCAACAGTGGCCGATGCTCTCCCTGCCGGGCACCTTGCCGCTGTCATTAGTGCGTACCTATCGTTCAACCGAAAATTTTGCCGGCCTGTTCGGCCCTAAATGGTCAGATGACTGGTCGCAACAGTTAAGGCGAGCGGGGGAAGTGACGTATTTCACCGATGCGGATGGGGTTGTCTACACCTTCCATACGCCGGATGAAAACGTGTTCTCGGTTAACCTGCATGCCGGGCATTATCTGCTGTTTGGCACGTTAACAGGCGGATTACACCTGTTTGATCGTCAGAC
>NZ_NKHR01000079.1:0-1355 GCF_014467285.1 Xenorhabdus sp. PB62.4
GCCTAATGAGATGGTCACCCCCACCCTGTGAGCGGTATGCTGGCAGGGTGTTTTTCTTTCAGGAGAGGCCATCATGCAAAACGTCACACTTATTGGTATTGATCTCGGTAAACATTCTTTCCACGTGCATTGTCAGGACAAGTCCGGCAAGGCGCTACTACGTAAAAAATTCACGCGTACCAAACTGATTGAATTTTTAGCAGGATGTTCATCAGCGACTGTTGTGATGGAGGCCTGCGCCGGTGCCCATTTTATGGCGCGTCGGATCGCTGATTTAGGCCATGAAGCAAAGCTGATCTCTCCGCAGTTTGTCCGCCCTTTTGTAAAGAGTAACAAAAACGATTTTGTCGATGCTGAAGCTATATGTGAAGCCGCCTCTCGTCCATCCATGCGATTTGTGCAGCCGCGAACTGAATCTCAGCAGGCTATGCGGGCTTTGCATCGCGTCAGAGAATCGCTGGTCAGGGATAAAGTCAAAACGACCAATCAGATGCATGCATTTTTACTGGAATTTGGCATCAGCATGCCGAAAGGTATTGCGGTGATTAAGCGGCTTTCAACCGTCCTAGCGGAAAATGAGCTACCGCCTTATCTGGCTCAGTTACTGATTCGACTGCACGATCATTACCAATATTTAGTGATGCAGATAACAGAGCTTGAAAGCGCTTTGGAGCAAGAATTGTCGCGCGATGAAACAGGACAGCATCTAATGACGATTCCGGGAATTGGGCCGATAACCGCAAGCGTTTTATCGTCTCAGCTTGGCGATGGTAAGCAATATGACTGCAGCCGGGATTTTGCAGCATCTACAGGGCTTGTTCCACGTCAGTACAGCACTGGAGGCAAAAATACTTTACTAGGTATTAGCAAACGTGGAGATAAAAATCTGCGGCGGCTACTAGTGCAATGCGCACGGGTATTTATCCAGAGAATAGACTACCAGTCTGGAAAATTAGCTGACTGGGTAAGAACCCAACTGGCGAGAAAACACTCCTGCGTAGTGTGTTGCGCCCTGGCAAATAAATTAGCCCGGATAGCCTGGGCTATCACGACGCAGAAAACCGTGTTCGAAAAGTAGCGATAAAACCATTCTGATAGGAAGGTTAATCATTAATTTAAGAAGTTACTCATCTGGTTTTGCGAAGACTGATTATTGATGACATGAACGGCCTGACGACCTGATAAAAAACCTAATATAAAAAATGGCTTATTGAAGCCGACGGCCTTTTTAGGAATATCAGGTGCGGAACTCATCGAGGCGCGGGCATCCTTGCCCATAGTGACGCCGGATAGATTTAAGCAAGCCCATCATAAATCAAAATCAGTGTTGCAAAAACGGGGGTGACCATAGATTT